>DOHJ01000067.1:5811-6367 GCA_003535335.1 Paracoccaceae bacterium
GTATCACCAATCAAAACCGAGCGCGCAACATCGCCGCCAACCCGCGCAACCGTTTCCAGATACGGCGCCGCATCCGGTTTGCGGGTCTTTAACGTATCAGCCCCGACCAAGGCACCAAATTCCTGGCGAAAGCCCAGCCGCTGCATCAGGGTTTCGGCCAAGCCTTCGGGTTTATTGGTACAAATCCCGATCCGGTAATTGGCCTCCAGCAGTTGCCCGACCGCATCCCGAACCCCGTCATACAGAAAGGTGTGCTGGTCAATGTTTTCGCCATAATGTTGCAGCAGTAACGGAAACTGCGCCTCGATCGCCTGATCCGGATTTTCATCCCCCAACCGGTCAAACCCAAGCCGCAGCATCGCCCGACCGCCGGCAAATGCCGTTAGCTGATCGGTCGCCCGATCCAGCATATTGCCATGGCCAAGATCGCGGAAACAGGCGTTTGCCGCGCCAATCAGATCACCACTGGTATCGGCCAGCGTGCCGTCCAGATCAAAAATAACTGTTTTCATTTTGCTTCCCTGGCAGTAACCCGCCATAAACTGTAATATTACGT
>DOHJ01000029.1:0-1007 GCA_003535335.1 Paracoccaceae bacterium
AAATTCTGACGCCCCACAAAAAATAGGACGCGGCAGAACCACGTCGGTCTGCTGGTCTATAAAAGGAGTCGGGATAAGGATCAAGGGCTTTTGATCACTAGAATTATTGGCTATAGAATAATTGTAAGGATTTAAAATGGTAAAACCATCGTTCAAGCTAGATTTGCCGCAAAAACGCACCACAAGCGTAATTTTTGCATCCCCCCACAGCGGGCGTAATTACCCGCGGTCGTTTTTGCGAAAATCCGTGCTGGATGCCCAAGCAATCCGATCAAGCGAAGATGCGTTCGTCGATTTATTGTTTGCAGACGTGCCAAATTTTGGAGCCCCCTTTTTATGTGCTCAAATGCCCCGCGCATTTGTTGATTTGAACCGAAATAGTGACGAGCTGGATCCGGCATTGATCGATGGTGTCAGGTTGGCCGGCTATAATCCGCGGGTCACCTCGGGTTTGGGGGTCATTCCGCGGGTGGTTTCTAACGGACGGGCGATTTACCGGGGCAAGATTTCCAAAATGGATGCGGAAATGCGTTTGTGTAATCACTGGCATCCGTATCATACGATGCTTAAGGATTTGATTAGCGAAAGCCATGCATTATTTGGCGAGGCAATTTTGGTGGACTGCCATTCTATGCCGCATGAGGCTCTCGACAGTGTGTCCCGCGCAGGCAAGCCAAGGGCCGATATTGTTTTAGGCGACCGGTTTGGTACAGCTGCAAATCGTGAAATTGTGGACAGGATCGAGGCTTCTTTTGTTTCGGCTGGTTTGAAAGTTGTGCGCAATGCTCCTTTTGCAGGCGCATTCACGGCGCAATATTATGGCAGGCCAGCCAATGGGCAGCATGTTGTGCAGATTGAAATGGACCGCTCTCTTTATATGAATGAGCAACGCATAACCCCAAACGATAATTTCCAAAGCTTTCAGGCGCTGATTGGTTCTGTTGCTCGTGACATTTCCCAAATTGGTGCGGAAAAATTACCACTGGCCGCAGAATAGGCTGTTGCAG
>DOHJ01000029.1:1355-7565 GCA_003535335.1 Paracoccaceae bacterium
GCCTAACTTGCAGCGGCTTCCCCCTTCCATTTTCGCAACCCCCGAACCAGTTTTTCTGATTTGGCGGCAAAGTCACCTTCCAAGGCTTGGGTGGCTGCAGCGGTTTCGCCGGAAATTGCTTTGGTCAAAACATCCGCAGCGCAGACATGGAATTCCGCGTGCAAACGCTTGATTACATTATAGGGCACGCTGCTGCGTGTTTCACTATCGATATCGGAACCGTGCAGCCATTTTCCAAATGGGCACTTGTCGTCACAACGCACATCATCCACGCTATGCTCGCTTTTTCCTTTGTTCACAGCCGTTCGCAATTTAATTTTCCAGCTGCCGTGGGCCCCAATGGCATTGTTAATCTGATTAATCAGAACTTCATCCGTCATTTCAAGTTTCCCGTTTATTTCTGTTTCACGGCCAACTATGAGCATTCTGAATTAATAGGAGGTGAAAAAAACACGAACAGTGACAAGTTGAATGATTTTTGGCAGTTTCCGAGCTTTAGTATCCGGCGTTACGATCCACCAGATAACGCAAGGCCAAGCCCTTTTCGGATCGCGAAATATTATCTGCGATGACTTGTGATGCCGTGTCAGGGCGGGTTTCAGATGCAATATGCGGTGTTACCGTGACTTTGTTATGTGCCCAAAAGGGGTGATTTTCAGGCAATGGTTCAGTGCGGAAAACATCCAGAGTGGCATGGTTAAGATGGCCGTTATCCAAACAGGCCAGCAACGCATCATCATCAATCAAAGCACCCCGCCCGGGATTAATAATAACGCCACCACGGGGCATTTTTGACAAGCGCGCATTATTAAGCAGGTTTTCAGTCGCGGGCGTTAACGGCAGTAAAAGCACGAGGATTTCTGCGCTCACAAGGGCTTGATCCAATCCGGCACCACCCGACAAGCAATTAATACCGCTTATGGTTTTCCGGCTCCGGCTCCAGCCGGTTACGTTGAAGTTCAACGCGGCCAATGCCCGCGCGCAAGCCCCGCCAAGCGCGCCCAAGCCAAGCACCGTAACATGGCGATCACGGGCCAGCGGCGGAATGTAATCACGCCACTGGCCGTCCTGGCCTGAAATATGCCGATCCATCCCCAGATGATGGCGCAGCACATGGCCCGTGACCCATTCGACCATTCCTTGGCTCAGGCCATGATCCACCATGCGCGTTAACGGTATTGTCAGGGTTTCATTGTCAACCACGGCCTCGACGCCGGCCCAAAGCCCCAACACAGCCTTGGCACGGATAAACGGGGTGAAATCACTGACTGATCCTTTTGGCGCATAAATCAAATAATCGACCGTTTCCGGATCCGTGAATTTTTGGGAAAGAACATAAGGCAAACCAGTATCGTCAAGCGCGTGACGCAGCGGTTTTTCGTATTGCGCCCAGCGTTGCGAATTGGCGGTAAACAAGATGTTGATCATCGAAAACGGCTCCGTATTTTCAGGCATCAGCGGGTTCTATGGGGGCGGTGCACATGGGCGCTCTGCATCAGGCCAAAGGCGATCAGCAACACCAGCATTGAAGATCCACCATAAGACACCAACGGCAAAGGAACCCCGACAACAGGGGCCAATCCCATAACCATCGACATGTTTACCGCAAAGTACAAAAACAGCATTGCAGCCACCCCAAAGATGACCAAGGATGAAAACCTGTCCGCGTTTTTCATAGCCGAGAAGATGCAAAACAAGATGATTAAAGTGTATAATCCCAGCAAGGAAATCGCGCCTAAAAACCCGAATTCCTCGGCCAGAGTGGTAAAGATGAAATCGGTGTGTTTTTCTGGCAAAAAATTCAGCCTCGCCTGGGTGCCTTGCATAAATCCACGGCCGGTCCAGCCGCCAGAGCCAAGCGCGATTTTAGACTGGGTGATGTGGTATCCGGCACCCAGCGGGTCTGATTCAGGGTTTAAAAATGTGTCGATGCGCCGGTATTGATAATCTTTTAAAAACTGCCATGCGGTGCCGCGAAATTGAAAAACTGCGGAAATTGCACCAGCAACCGCGGCGATAACGGCGGCAAAATAATACCAGCTGACACCGGCCAGAAACATAATTATCCCGCCTCCGGTCAGCAGTAAAATAGCCGTCCCCAAATCCGGCTGTTTCAGTACCAGCGCGGTTGGCAACAGAATAATCAACACCGGTATCAGCACCCACAGAGGCCGCGAGGTTTTTTTTAAATCAAGCCCGTCGTAATAGGCCGCCAGCACCATAATCAGCGATAATTTGGCCAACTCGGACGGTTGCAGAACCATAAACCCCAGATCAATCCAGCGTTTTGCCCCCATGTTTGTGGTGCCGAAAAATTCGACTCCCAGCAATAAAATCACCGAAACGCCATAGGCCAGAACCGACATGTTGCGCCAAAACCAGATTGGCACCATGGCGACAAAAAACATCAACCCCATGCCCAGTGCAAAGCGTTTTATCTGTGGCTCAACCCATGGCGTCATTGACCCACCTGCGACCGAATAGAGCATTAAAAACCCGATGCCGCTAACGGCCGATAATAAAATAATAACGGCCCAGTTCAGGCTGAGGATCTTTTGTGGCCCAACGGGAACGGTTTTTACGTTATGTTCAAGATAGCTCATGCTTGGTCGCCCACGGTTTTTCCGGTTGCCGGATCACGCAGTTTCAGGTTTTTTTGCTCGCGCTTAATGCGGGCGCGGTCGGCTTTGGGGTAGGCCGATAATGGCGGAAGTTTGCCAAATAACGCCTGCAATACGATATCGCGGGCAATCGGGGCGGCCGCTTTTGAGCCACCGCCGCCATGTTCAACAATCACCGAAACTGCAATGCGCGGATTGTCAAAAGGAGCATAACAGACAAATAATGCGTGATCGCGTTTTTCCCATTCGACATCGCTGTTGCGCACCACTTTATTGCCCACCTGACTGGTGCCGGTTTTGCCAGCCATGCGGTATTGATCGCCCAAAATGCGTGACCGGTATCCGGTGCCGCCGCTAACATTTGTAACCGCAAACATGCCCTTGCGGATCAGGCGTAAATGGTTCTCGTTCAATCCAAGACTTGCGCCGCCTTCAATCGGTTGCTCTTGACCATTAATGGATTTAACCAGCCGTGGAATGACCTCTTTGCCGGTTGCAATCCGCGCGGTCATTACGGCCTGCTGCAAGGGGGACGATAGCACAAACCCCTGGCCGATGGATGCGTTCAGGCTGTCACCAATGAGCCAGTCCGCATCCCTGTTTTTGCGTTTCCAGGCCTTGGTCGGGGTCAGGCCCTTGGCCACGGATGACATTGGAATATCAAAATGGGTTCCAAGGCCAAGCCGCTTTGCCATGGCCGAAATATTCTCGATTCCGGCGCGCTGGGCCATTTCATAATAGTAGACATCGCAGGATTTTTTCAAGGAATTTATCAGGTTCACATTACCGTGTCCCGATCGTTTCCAGCAATGAAATCTACGCCCGCTTACTTCAACATGCCCTTTGCATTTCACCGTGCTTTGCGGCGTGACCACATCAGCCTGCAAGGCCGCAAGGGCTGTGATCATTTTAAAGGTTGAACCGGGCGGGTAAATCCCCTGAATGGCCTTGTTTGGCAAGGGGCGGTATTTATTTTCCAGCAGGGCAGAATAATCGGCCTGCGAAATCCCGTTTACAAATTTGTTCGGATCAAACGCCGGGGTTGAGCCAACGGCCAGCAAATCGCCCGTAACCGTGTCAATCACAACCGCCGCCGCACTTTCACCCGCCAACCGGGCCTGCACGTAATTTTGCAGCCCGCTGTCGACTGTCAGCTGGATGTTGGCCCCGCTGTCGCCCTCTTTGCGGCCCAGTTCCCGCATCACGCGGCCGATCGAATTTACCTCGATCCGCTTGGTTCCTGCTGTGCCACGCAGGGCTTTTTCAAGTTTTGTCTCAACCCCGATTTTGCCGATTTTGAAATGCGGCATTTGCAAAAGAGGGTCGCGGTCATCGACGCGGTTCAGTTCTGCCTCGTTCACGGCCCCGACATAGCCGACAATATGGGCAAAATCATCGGCCATCGGATAAGACCGCCTCAGGCCAAGCTCGGGGCTGACACCGGGCAGGGCAGGGCCGTTTACAGCGACCTTGGCAATGTCCTCCCATTTCAAATCATTGGCAATTGTGATCGGCACAAACGGGCTGCGCCGTTTCATCAGAGCCAAGGCGCGCTCCAGTTGTTCGGGATCAAGCGGCACCAGCGCTTTTAGGCGCTGAACCACCTTGTCAACATCGCCAGCATCTTCGCGCACCAGCGAAATGCGGTAAACCGGTTTATTGGTGGCCAAAGCAATGCCGTTGCGGTCATAAATCAGGCCGCGCGCTGGCGGGATCAGGCGGATGTTGATCCGGTTTTCATCCGCCAACAGGCGAAATTGATCCGACTGGTTGACTTGTAAATATTGCATCCGCGCACCAAGTGCACCGACAAAGGCCAGTTGCGAGACGCCCAATAACATCCCCCTGCGCGAGATTATCTGTTTGCTTTGGGCTGTGTCGCGTGCATCGCGTTTCATATCCGGTGCCCCAATGCATCGACTTCGCCGGTGGCAATTTTACGGATGCCCAGCACAAACCTTGAAACCAGCACAACCAGCGGATAGGCTGCCAAAGTGGTGATCAGTTGGGTCAACGAAAGCCAAAGATCAGGGCGTGGCTGCATCACCAATATCAGCACAAACCTGTTGGCAACTAAAATGGCCAGCAAAACACCGGCCACCATGGCCCATTCCAGTGGAAAAGGCAGCTCGCGTAGCAATTGGGTGCGGGCACGTAAAAATTCGGCCCCTAACACAATCAAGCCAGCCATCAATCCGGGGGGGCGCATCAGCAGCATATCGGCAACCAGCAGGATTATTGCAATTAATAACACCGGTGTGTAATCACTGCGGCGCAAACCCCAGGCAAAGATAATACACACCAGTAAATCGGGCATTGCCCAGTTGCTGGGGCTGGTTTGTAGCGGGATCAGTTGGAAAAATAATATCGCAACTGAAAATGCGCAAAATATCAACCAGTATAGCCATTTGGTGCGCAAAGCAGGATCAACCATCGTTTGCAGCCCCGGTCAGATTGTCTTGGGCAGGGGGGGCAACCAGCAAAGCACCGGGATCGGTGATGACCTCGCTTGTAAGATTGCGCAAAACCCGCAAAAAATCCAACCGCTCGTAATCGGCCGCCAGTTGCGCTCGCAGCCGCTTGTCAGTGCCTTTGGCAACCTGTCCAACCAACACACCGGCCGGAAAAACCCGCCCGTCGCCCGAGGTCACAATCTGGTCGCCCGGGTTTACCTGCTCGGGTTTTTCCAGAAATTCAATCGGTGGTCGGGCTGAATTGTCCCCCACCAAAAGCGCGCGTTGGCCCGAGGGCTGGATGGTGACCGGAATGCGGCTGTTTGAATCTGTCAGCAATATTACACGAGAGGAATTTTTTCCAACCCCTGAAATCCGCCCGACCAGCCCGATACCATCCATCGTGGCCCAGCCATCTTTAATGCCGTCGCGACGGCCGACATTTAACAAAACAGACTGGCGAAAGGGCGATCCGCTATCGGCCAGAACCACGCCGGAAACCGAGGTCAGTTTCGGGTCCAGCCGCACAGAATTCAGCGCCAGCAATTTGGCATTTTGCTGCTCCAGCTGAACGGCCGCCTCTTTCCATGATTTCAGACGCTGCAATTCACGGCGTAATTCCTGATTTTGCTGGTAAATCTGCTGATACGAGCGAAAATCCCCGATCATGCCGGCCGCGGCTGTGACCGGCACCAATGCCCATTCAAAATTAGGCACAACCCTGTCGACCAATGCGGCGCGAAACCGTTCAACGCGCGGGCTGTCAATGCGCCACAGTAAAAATAAAGCCAGCAAAACAAACACCAGCAACCCGACCAGAATGCGCCGGACGGGGCGGACATAATCTGCTTGTTGTCTGCGATTTCTTGCCAAACCAGCCCCCGTTTACGCGGCCCAAAAGCCTAGCTATCGTAGTCTATAACATGATGCAGCTGTTTTTCATATTCAAGCGCTTTTCCGGTGCCAAGCGCCACACAATTCAGCGTTTCATCGGCAATCGAAATCGCCAGACCGGTCTGTTCGCGCAAGGCCAGATCAAGTTCGCCCAGCAAGGCACCGCCACCGGTTAGCATCACGCCGCGAGCGACAATATCGGCCGGAGAATCGGGCGGTGTGGCTTCCAGCGCGTTCATCAC
>DOHJ01000215.1:0-1156 GCA_003535335.1 Paracoccaceae bacterium
TAGGCACATAATATGTATTATGTTAAGTGTAACACCAAAATGCACCAACCTGTCCTAATTGTCGGTTTCTTTTAACAAGGTTGTGAGAATCTAAAAGCCGTGATTCTTCTGCTTGATTGCAAATGACACATTACCTAAGATAGATTCAAACACTCTAGGGCACAAAATGACATCACTTTTAATTCTGAACGGGCCAAACCTGAATTTGCTTGGCCAGCGTCAACCCGAAGTCTACGGCAAAACAACTTTGGCCGAGGTTGAAGCCATGTGTTTGGCCAAAGCCAATAAAACGGGCTGCACGGTGTATTTTCAACAATCCAATCACGAAGGCGATCTGGTCGACACCATCCAGGCCGCGCGCGGCATTCATGATGGCATTATCCTGAATGCCGGTGCCTATACGCATACCTCGGTTGCCTTGATGGATGCGATTTCATCGGTACAGGTGCCGGTTTGTGAATTGCATCTGTCCAACATTCATGCCCGCGAAGAGTTCCGGCACAAATCATACATTGCACCGGTTGCGGTTGGTCAGATTTGCGGGTTTGGCCCTGCCGGATACGCGCTGGCAATTGATGCAATGCTGTGCCATCTTTCAGAGTTATCCGCTGATGCTTGATTATCTTGAACAGCTTTATGCCGCAGATACGATCGACGAGGTCTGGGCCGTTTTAACCCAGAGAATGTCTGAATTCGGTTTTGAGCGACTGCTTTACGCCTATACACGCTTTAATGTCGGCACCAGACTTAGTGATCCGCTTGATTCCCTTATTTTGTCCAGCCATCCCCCTGAATATACGGCTGGATATGTCGATCAAGGCCATTACACGCATGGGCCAATGTTGCGCTGGTTGCTTGAAAATACCGGTGCCTGCAGCTGGAGCTGGATGCAAGAACTTGAGCTGGAAGATGCCTTTTCTATTGGCGAGCGAAAAGCGGTTGAATTTAACCGCTCTATGGGCGTTGTGGCCGGCTATACCATTGGTTTTAAATCAGATTCCAAGCGAAGCCGTGGCGGAATTGGTTTGGCGGCGAATGCAGGTATCAGCCAGGATCAGGTTGAAGCGGTCTGGGCCAAATCGGGGCGTGAAATATTGGCAATATGCAATATAGCGCATCTGAAAATTATCAGCCTGCCCTATTCCAGCGCGCGTCG
>DOHJ01000215.1:1547-3361 GCA_003535335.1 Paracoccaceae bacterium
GATATCGCAACCATTATGGATCTAACTTCGGCCACTGTGGAAAAACATCTACGTTTGGCCCGCGAGGCATTGGATGTGGAGACCACGGCTCAGGCAGTATTGAAAGCATCCTATCAAAGCCAGATTTTCATCTTGAAAAACTAAGGCCTGACTTGTCTATTTAGACAGGTAAGGAATCCCTTACTTTCCTTACGTCGGGTAAGGTTGCATGATATCCTTAGTTCCGTGAGTGGTGGCATTTAGGCCTGGGAACAAAACAGATCAGAACCTGCGGTATTGCGCAGCCAGCTGGTTTGATGTTGGTCAGGTCGGGAATATTACCCGATCTGGCTGACGCAATAAAATTTGCTTTCTGTCCTCATCCCCATTTGGATGATCGCAAATTAAAAAACGGTGTTGCCTTGCCCGGCAGCGCCGTTTTTTACGTTCACAGATGTGACCAGATTTCATACAGCTCAATTACCAACACGACCACCCAAACAAAAATTGCGATTCCGGTGGCCGCTGCTGCCACATCTTTGATAACGCCAATCTTTTCGTCAAACTCAGGTTGAATATAATCACAGATCGATTCGATTGTAGTGTTGAGAAGCTCAGCGGCCAACATAAACCCGGTGGCAAGCACCAGCAATGAAACATCCAGTGGCGTGTTGAAAATCAAGACCGGTACTAGAATTAGCAGCGACAGGATCAGTTTATAAAGCACGCTAAAATCATTGATTGCAGCAAATCGCAAGCCAGACATGATAACATGGAATTTTCGCAATGGCCGATAAGGCCGGTTGTCCGGCCCCGAGAATTTATTTCTTTGCATCACAACACTCCAATTTTGAAAAAATATAAAATACTTGCCGGCCAAAGCAAAGCAACGATTATGCCGGCCAAAACATCGCTGGGGTAATGAACCTGCAGATATAATCTAGAGATTGCGACTCCGGTCGCCACGACAATCATTGGCCAAACAATGCAAGATATCCATTCTATTTCTAACGCAGCCAGCAAAAACATCATAAACGCAAAGGCAAATGCTTGGGTCGTGTGGGCGCTGGGAAATGCAGGGTCAGGCGGGTGGCCGTCAATTGGCGGGGCAACATCGGGCCGCTCGCGGGCAAGCGCATATTTCAGGGCATAGGTGCTGGTAACTGCACCTAAAAAGCCGAATTGAAAGATCATTGATTGAAAATATTGACCGTTATTTAGCAGTATTAATGATATCACTGCGGAGGCCGGTAATAAAACCCATAAGGAACCAAACCAGGTCAGTCCTGCAAAAAACCGATCCAGAACCGGCTTTTTTACTCTGGTAAACCAGCACAAAACCACGCGATCCGGGCCTTCGGCCTGTCCATTTTTTGTGCTGATTGTCAGCAGGATTAACACTATTATCCCCGCCGCAATCAACACAGGCAACTCAAGAGATAACAAAGTTTCCAAGGTCAGATAATCCATATGTTTCTGCTATGATCTATCTGTCTTATGTAAGTGTTCTTGGACGGAATACCAGACATGAAAACGGCCTGCCTGCCCGTTATTTCAAACCTGATAAAGGTTACGAGATAACGAACCGGCAAGCCGAAAATACCAGAACCGTAAGGTCGGATCGGTTAGCTGTTCATTTTCGCAACTTCTGCCGCGAAATCTTCTACTTTTTTCTCGATCCCCTCGCCCACTTCCAGACGCACAAAACCGGTGATTTCAACGCCAGCCTCGACTGCAGCCGCAGCAACTGTCAGATCAGGGTTAATCACAAAGGACTGGCCCAGCAATGTGACTTCGGACAGGAATTTTTTCATCCGGCCGACGATCATTTTTTC
>DOHJ01000028.1 GCA_003535335.1 Paracoccaceae bacterium
CCCGAGGCCCAAAACCGCGGGTCATCGTGCATATCCGGCAGGTTTTTTTTCGCGGCCATGGATGCAACTGCGCGCGAATTCAAAGTGCCGTAAACCGTAGAAATATTAACCCCGACCTTTTCAAACACCCGCCCGCCGCGCATCACCGACATCAATCCGCCGCCGGCATCTGTTTCATTTTCAGAGTTACGTTGGGTTGGCGTTAGCTCGAAACGGCCAGCAGGCTGATCAGCGAAACGGCCAGTGGTCTGGCTATCTTCCACAGCCTCGAATGCATCACAGATTTGGTCACGCAACTGGCGGAACCAATCCGAAGCTTTGGCTTTTTCTTCGCTAAATTCGCCGTTCATTTTTTCCTCCTGCAATACTAAAGTTGATTAGCGGAATTTTGCCACCCGGACCAGCCTCAATAACATGATTTTCACCGGTCTTGAAATCTGGTATACTGCTGATGTCTAAAATGGAGCGTCAAATGTACCGATATTTATTCATCCTGTTATTTCCGTTAGCAGCATGCGGCACTGGGCATGATCGATGCGTGGCCCATCATGCCAAAGAAATCCGTACAATTGACGATCTAATTGCATCCACGGCAGGAAATATTGCGCGTGGCTATGCCATAGAAACCCGTGATCCAGTCAATGTGGGGTTCTCATTTTGCAGTGGCAACAACAATGTCCGATTTTGTACAACAAACGATACCGCCCCGAAACGAAGCCCCGTTGCAATTGATCCGGCCGCAGAAAAGCGAAAGTTGGCGCAGTTAAAAACCAAACGCGCAGCGCTTCAAAAAAACCGGCCAACAAGTATTGCCAGATGTGAGGCCAGAATTACAAATTAATGCGCCGGTGCTGAAACAGGGTCAAGCAAAGTACGCCCGCCATCGACTGTCATAATCTGTCCAGTCATAAAACCAGCCCCGTTTGAGGCCAGAAACTGGACCGCTTCGGCAACCTCCGAAGCACGCGCGATCCGCCCCAGCGGGGTATGGTTAATCACATCGGCACGCAATTCCTCATTTCCTTTTAACATATCTTTTAGGCTGGCGCTCATAACCGAGCCAAAAGCCACGGCATTAACCCTGATACGTTCCGGGGCCAGCGCAACGGCAAGTGATTGGGTCATTTGATTTAACGCTGCCGTAGAAACTGAGTAAGCCAGCAATTCGGGGTGTGCCCGCTCGGCCGCGATCGAGGACAAGTTAACGATCGAGCCCACAGGATCTTCGGTGTTTTCATCCTTCTCGGCCTGCTTGACCATCCGCTTGGCCACAGCCTGTGACAGGCGCAAACTGGTCATTAAATTTTGCTGAAGCAGAATTTCCACGCCATCATCTTCGGCATTAAGCGGATCCGAGACCATGATCTGGCGCGAGGCATTAACCAGAATATCGACCCGGTCAAACGCGTCAATCGTGGCCGAAAGCAGATTGGCGATGGTCAGTTTTTCACGCAGATCACCGGCAAAAAAGCTGATATTTTCTTCTTTCTGGGCATCTTCGGCCAGTTCTTTTTCCAACTGGTCCTCATCCATATCGGCAAACATTACATTTGCACCGGCGTCGACAAACTGGCGGCCAATCGCAAGGCCAATGCCGTTGGCTGCCCCTGTGATAATCACGGTTTTTCCGGCAATCGAAAAAGACATAAGGTTGCTCCTGATTCTGGGGATAGTTTAGGGGAAATCAGCCCGCAGCGCGAGACCCGCGCAACGGGCGCGTTGCATGAAGGACTTTAAAGGCATTATCACCGGCGATTTCCTCAATGTTTCGAAAACTTTCAGCCAAACTCCGCTCATACGGAAGATGACGGTTGGCAACAAGCCACATATGCCCCGAAGGTGTCAGCATTGCAGCCGCAGCCGTTATAAAACTGCGGCCAATTTCGGGGTCTGCTTTGCGGCTGGTGTGAAATGGCGGGTTGCTGATGATCCCGTCAAAAGGTCGGGGCGGATTAAAACGGGTGGCGTCGGCCCAATGAAAATTTGCGCGCGGGTCGGTCACGTTTTTGCGGGCACATTCAAGAGCGGCGTAATCGGCCTCGATCAAGTGCAATTCCTGAACTTTTTCGCGGCTTAGAATATGGCGCGATAAATAGCCCCAGCCTGCGCCCAGATCGGCCAACCGTTTAGGCAGTTTTTTAGGCAAAGCCGCAATCAGCGCTTTAGAGCCACGGTCAATTTTTTCGGCTGAAAACACACCCGGTACGGTTTGAAAACCTTCATCCAGTAAAATCGGTCCTGAATTGATCCAATCATCAAAACCGGCTTGGGCTGTAAAGAAAAATAGTTTGCCATGCGCTTTGGAAAATGCAGCACTTACATCCACGCGTTTTCGACATTCGCGATAAAAACCGTCAGCGCCGTCGGTTTTCATGCCATCAACAATAATCAACCCGTTTGGGGTGCTGGACACGGCCTCGGCCAGCATCATTTTGCTTTGTTTTTTGGATCGGGCAAGCTTTACAACAGCAGCGCTATAAGGACCGGTTGCAGCGACAACAACCTGAAAGCCACGCGCCACCAATGCGTCGTAATCCGGCTTGAAGCCCTGAATGATTTCGCAACGCTCTTTTGGGAACGCACCAAGATCATCATCGGCACCAGCGCCATAAATCGCAATTCTGCCGTCTTGGGGCAAGACAAACAAGCCGTCCTGGACGGCAATAGATAATCGAGATGCTTTCATCGGGGTATAATCAGGCCCAAAAGCCTATTCCTTTTCCATGGTGCATTGCAGCGGGTGTTGTCTTTTTTTGGCCAGATCCATCACCTGCATTACCCGTGTTTCAGCCACTTCGCGCGAAAACACACCAACAACAGCCAAACCTTTTTTGTGCACCGTCAACATGACTTCGACAGCTTGCGCAGCATTAAGGCCGAAAATCCGTTCCAGAATATGCGTGACAAATTCCATTGGCGTATAATCGTCATTCAACAGCAAGACCTTATAAAGCGGTGGGCGCGTTACTTTGGGGCGGGTTTTTAACGCAATGCCGGTGTCGTCATCATCGTGATCACCGTTATCGGCCATCATTTGCAACGGGTATGTGGAAAATAAAGTCAAAGGCATATCCATAGTTAGCTTGGATCAGATATATAAGCGCATCAGATCGTAGGTTAAAGGGGCAAATCACGAATCATGGGGCTGCAAATAATTGCCAATTTATCTGTTGGCCCGAAGGTTGCCATTTGAGCAATGCCTCAATTGCCTTATTTCCGCCATAAAGAAACATCTAGCGGTTGCGGATTTTTCCTACACTATATCTGCGATTTTGCATTTAAAAAAACCGCAAACTCGTTGAAATTAGGGTGTTTTATCATATTCACACCTGTGTTAAGGTTAATGAAATAGTAAGAAGCTGACCGAAAAATCGGCGGCATGAGGCAGATAATAGGTGACCGACGTGAAAACACGTCTAATGCAGTACGTCCGTAATGGATTATTTCTGGCAGTGGTATTCTGTCTGTTGGCGATCGCGCCGGCTAAAACTGTGGCTGCGCCTTATGCCGCGTTTGTCATTGACGCGCGCTCTGGCAAGGTTTTGCACGCGCGCAATGCCGATACCCGGCTACATCCTGCCTCCTTAACCAAAATGATGACACTTTACGTTGCATTTGAAGCAATCAAGCGCGGTGAAATTTCGCTTGATACAAAAGTGAAGATTACGAAACATGCGGCTTCGCAACCGCCCTCGAAACTGGGGTTAAGAGCAGGCCAGCGCATTAAACTGCGGTATCTTATTCGTGCTGCTGCGGTGAAATCCGCCAATGATGCCGCCGCGGCCATTGGCGATGCGATCTCGGGCTCGGAAGCAGCTTTTGCGCGACGCATGAACCGCACTGCCAAAGCAATGGGAATGACGCGCACAACCTTCAAAAACATGCACGGCCTGACCCGCAGCGGGCATTTATCAACCGCGCGCGATATGACAAAGCTGGGTCGGCATTTATTTTATGACTTCCCGAAATATTACAACCTGTTTTCGCGGCGCACAGTGGATGCAGGTGTAAAAACTGTATCGCACACGAACCGGCGGTTTTTAAATTCTTACCGCGGTTCCGATGGCATTAAAACCGGCTATACTAGGGCGGCCGGTTTTAATCTGGTGGCTTCGGCCCGACGTGGAAAAGAACATGTTATCGTAACTGTATTTGGTGGTCGATCCACAGCAACCCGGAATGCCAAAGTTACTGAGCTAATGGATCTTGGTTTTCGCCGCGCGCCCAGCCGGTCGCGTATTCGCAAGCCCAAATTACCACGCTATAATAGCGCCCCACCAAAAACCAAAAAACCCGCGGCACCTGCACCAACCGTGGTTGCCAGCGCCAAGGCACCCAAATACGTTCCCGGCGTGGCCGGCAAAACCCTTCGCCTGATCCGGGCCGTTTCAAAAAGCCCGCGACCGCCACAGCGGCCCATTGTTGAGCCACCGACAGAACTGTTGGTTGCAATGAAAAGCGAAATTCAAGAGGCCGTTGAACAAGCCCAGCAAAGCATTGAAGCAGAGCCGGTTATCACGGCCAGCCTTGCACCAACACCCGCCCCTGTTGTAGCGCCTGCACCTGCCCCACGTCCTGCACAGGTTTTAGTGACCTCTGCAAAATCAAAACCGGCGGCAGAACCAATCGTTGTAACACGCATGTCGACGTCAGGCGGCCGGTTGTGGGGCGTCAATGTTGGCCGCTATTCTTCAGAAAACCAAGCCCAACGTATCCTGCTAAAAACCGCATTAAAAGAAATGACCACGCTTGATGGCGCATTGCGCAAAGTGGTCCGGCGTAAAACCGGATTTGACGCCAATTTTGTCGGAATGACACAACAAACCGCAGCACTGGCCTGTAGACGGTTGCAAGCACGCGATATCACCTGCAATACATTAGGCCCAACCTGAAAAGACACCGGTAATTATGGACAGGTTCGTTTTACCAAAACCTGAAACACCCAGCGTTGCGATTTACGGATCGGACCAGCGTTTTGACGTGCGTCGTATCTTTTGCGACAGAACCCCTGTCGGGCGATGGTCCGTTGTCATCTTGTATTTGGGTTCTAACAGCTGTAATATCGCTCTGGCACATCAATCTACCGATACGGCGATGCCCAACATCCAGACCCAATTCTTTTAATTCGTCGGCCACTCCAGGCCGTCCGTAACTGTTCAGGCTAAGACAATGCTGTTCCCGAATATGGGCAAGCAAAACCATATCTCGACGCTGCCGATCACTGGCGGGACGATTGCACCAGGCGCGATAACCACGCGATGTGACATTAACAAGGCGGCAAA
>DOHJ01000251.1 GCA_003535335.1 Paracoccaceae bacterium
CGCGGCTAATGAAATGGGCAAAAAAACCGTTGCGCTTTTTGCCGACGAGGATAAACTGGGTCTGCACCGGTTCAAAGCCGACGAAGCTTACCGGATTGGCGAAGGTCTGGGGCCGGTCGCTGCGTATCTGAGTATCGAAGAAATCATCCGGGTTGCCAAAATGTCTGGCGCGGATGCAATCCATCCGGGTTACGGCCTGCTGTCTGAAAACCCTGATTTTGTTGACGCTTGCGTTGCTGCCGGCATCACTTTCATCGGCCCCAAAGCCGAAACCATGCGCAAACTGGGCGACAAGGCCTCGGCGCGTGATGTGGCAATCGAGGCCGGTGTTCCGGTGATCCCCGCCACCGAGGTTTTGGGCGATGATATGGAAAAAATCAAAGCCCAAGCCGGCGAAATTGGCTATCCGCTGATGCTAAAGGCCAGCTGGGGCGGTGGCGGGCGCGGCATGCGGGCGATCTTGTCCGAGGATGAGTTAGAGGAAAAAGTGCTGGAGGGGCGCCGCGAGGCTGCCGCCGCCTTTGGCAATGACGAAGGTTATCTGGAAAAGATGATCATTCGCGCCCGCCACGTCGAAGTGCAAATCCTGGGCGACCGGTTCGGCGAGATTTACCACCTGTTTGAACGTGATTGTTCGGTGCAGCGGCGCAATCAAAAAGTGGTTGAACGCGCCCCTGCCCCGTATTTGTCCGAAGAACAACGCACCGAAATCTGTGATCTGGGGCGCAAGATTTGCCAGCACGTTGGTTATGAATGCGCTGGCACCGTTGAATTCCTGATGGATATGGACACCGGCAGCTTCCATTTCATCGAGGTAAACCCGCGCGTGCAGGTCGAGCACACCGTCACCGAAGAAGTTACCGGCATTGACATCGTCCAAGCCCAAATCCTGATTGCCGAGGGTAAAACCATTGCGCAGGCCACCGGCAAAGCCAGCCAGTCCGAGGTCCATTTGAACGGTCACGCCATACAATGCCGCATCACCACCGAGGATCCGCAGAACAATTTCATCCCCGATTACGGCCGCATCACGGCCTATCGTTCGGCCACAGGCATGGGTATCCGGCTGGATGGCGGCACAATTTATGCAGGCGGGGTGATCACCCGTTATTACGACAGTCTGCTGGTGAAAATCACCGCCAAGGCCCAAACCCCCGAAGCCGCGATTGCCCGAATGGACCGTGCCTTACGTGAATTTCGGGTGCGCGGCGTTTCCACCAACATCGCCTTTGTCGAAAACCTGCTGCAACACCCGATATTTCTGGACAACACCTACACAACCAAATTCATCGACAACACGCCCGAATTGTTCAAATTTAAAAAACGCCGTGACCGCGCCACTAAAATCCTGACTTACATCGCCGACATCACGGTTAACGGGCACCCTGAAACAGATAACCGGCCCAAACCGGCGGCACAGCTGAAAACCCCGCAGCCCCCTGCCCCACGGGGTCAGCCGGCCAAAGGCACGCGTAATCTGCTGGAAGAAAAAGGCCCGCAAGCCGTGGCCGACTGGATGGCGGCCCAAAAACAACTGCTGCTGACCGACACCACCATGCGCGACGGGCATCAATCGCTCCTTGCCACCCGCATGCGCAGCATCGACATGATCCGCGTGGCCCCGACCTATGCCGCCAACATGGGCCAGCTGTTTTCGATCGAATGCTGGGGCGGTGCCACTTTTGATGTGGCCTACCGGTTCTTGCAGGAATGCCCGTGGCAGCGGCTGCGCGATTTGCGCAAAGCCATGCCAAATGTAATGAGCCAGATGTTGTTGCGTGCCAGCAATGGCGTTGGCTATACCAATTACCCCGATAACGTGGTGCAGGAATTTGTGCGTCAGGCCGCGGCAAGCGGGGTTGATGTGTTCCGTGTGTTCGACAGCCTGAACTGGGTTGAAAACATGCGCGTGGCCATGGATGCGGTAATTGCCGCCGATAAGGTTTGCGAAGGCACAATTTGCTACACCGGCGACATCCTGAACCCGGATCGGGCCAAATATAACCTGAAATATTACGTTGCAATGGGTCAGGACTTAAAGGCCGCCGGTGCCCATGTTCTGGGGCTAAAAGACATGGCCGGATTGCTAAAACCGGCCTCGGCCGCCGTGCTGGTGCGCGCCCTGAAACAAGAGGTCGGCCTGCCGATCCATTTCCACACCCACGACACATCCGGCATTGCCGGCGCAACCATTTTGGCCGCGTCCGACGCGGGCGTTGATGCGGTCGATGTGGCAATGGACGCCTTTTCGGGCAGCACCTCGCAGCCCTGCATGGGATCCATCATCGAGGCCCTGCGCCACACCCCGCGCGATACCGGCATCGACATTGCCAAGGTGCGCCAGATCTCGGACTACTGGGAGGCCGTGCGCGCGCAATACGTGGCCTTTGAAAGCGGCTTGGCGGCCCCGGCTTCCGAGGTTTACCTGCACGAAATGCCCGGTGGACAGTTCACCAACCTGAAAGCACAGGCGCGCAGCTTGGGGCTTGAAGATCGCTGGCACGAAGTGGCCCAAACCTATGCCGATGTGAACCAGATGTTTGGCGATATCGTCAAGGTTACCCCGTCCTCCAAGGTGGTTGGCGATATGGCCCTGATGATGGTGGCACAGGAACTGACCCGCGAGCAGGTAGAAGACCCCGCTATTGATGTCTCCTTTCCCGATAGCGTGGTTGATATGATGCGTGGCAATCTGGGCCAGCCTCCAAATGGGTTCCCGGCTCCGCTGATTGCAAAGGTGCTTAAGGGCGATGCCCCCAACACCAATCGCCCCGGCGCGCATCTGGAACCCGTCGATCTCGAGGCCACCCGTACAGCCCTGTCAAAAGAGCTGGAAGGCTTCAAAGTCGATGATGAAGACCTGAACGGTTACCTGATGTACCCCAAGGTTTTTCTAGATTACATGGGGCGCCACCGGCAATACGGCCCCGTACGGGCCCTGCCAACCCAGACCTTTTTCTACGGCATGGAATCGGGCGAGGAAATCACGGCTGAAATTGATCCCGGCAAAACCCTTGAAATCCGCCTGCAGGCTGTTGGCGAAACCAACGAGGATGGCGATGTTAAGGTCTTTTTCGAACTTAACGGCCAGCCGCGCAGCATTATGGTGCCAAACCGTCTGATCAAATCCCAAACCGCCCAACGCCCCAAAGCCGAGGAAGGCAATGCCAACCACATCGGCGCACCAATGCCCGGCGTTGTGGCCACCATTGCGGTTTCTGCCGGGCAGGAAATCCACGAAGGTGATCTGTTGCTGACAATTGAAGCAATGAAAATGGAAACCGGTATTCATGCGGAACGTGACGCGGTGGTCAAGGCCGTGCATGTTCACGCGGGCGGACAGATCGACGCCAAGGATTTGATGATCGAGCTGGAATAACAAAACCAACGTCCCAGCTTCTTCTTGCTCCAAATACCTGCGCCGCAGGCAAGCCCTCGCCTTCAGACCTCAGTCTGAAGGCGAGGGTCGACGCACAAACTGCGGCGAAACCCTCTAAATCAAGAAACCACAATCTTTTTTACAGCCAAACCCATTTTCCACTTGCAGCCCAAAATTCCAACGCTATATATCGCCAGACCATTTGGTTAAGCGGGCGTAGCTCAGGGGTAGAGCATAACCTTGCCAAGGTTAGGGTCGGGCGTTCGAATCGCCTCGCCCGCTCCAGATGAAAAACAAACCGGCGCGGTGCTTTGGCATGGCGCCGTTTGTGGTTTCAGCCACATCCCCGCATTAAAGCATGATCCGGACTTGGATTTACCATACCCGCCCCCTATAAAAACCCTGTAACCCACTCCGGAGGCTAAAATGCGCACAGCAAAGATCACCCGAAAAACCGCAGAAACCGATATTTCAGTTGCGATCAATCTGGATGGCACCGGCGTTTACAATAATGAAACCGGTGTTGGTTTCTTTGACCACATGCTGGACCAGCTCTCGCGCCATTCCTTGGTCGACATCACCGTGCGCGCCTCTGGCGATTTACACATCGACGATCACCACACCGTCGAGGATGTCGGCATTGCGCTGGGTCAGGCGCTGGTTGCCGCTGTTGGTGATAAATGTGGCATCCGGCGTTACGGCGATTGCCATCTGGCCATGGATGACGCCCAAGTGCGTTGCGCGCTGGATCTGTCGGCGCGCCCCTACCTGATTTGCAATCTGGAAATGCCCACAGCCAAAATCGGCACTTTTGACACCGAACTGGTGCGCGAGTTTTTTCAGGCCCTGTCGACCCACGGCGGCATCACCTTGCACATTGACCGCCTGCATGGCTTCAACAGCCACCACATCGCCGAGGCCGCGTTCAAGGCTGTGGCCCGCGCACTTCGGATCGCGCTGGAAACAGATCCGCGCAAGGCCGATGCAATTCCGTCGACCAAAGGCATGCTGTAACCATAAAATTGCTGCGAAAATCAAAAGGGAAACACTATGGCCGCCGACGTAATCAATTGGGATAATATTCCAAAACCGCCAGAAGATCGCCGGGCCGAACATATAACCGGAACCGCGCTGCCGCCTGTCTGCCTGACCAGCACAGATGGGGTTGAAATCAATCTGGCCGATTTGCGCGGCACCAGCGTGATTTACGCCTATCCGCTGATGTCGCGCCCCGATGTTGCGCCACCTGAGGGCTGGGAAAACATCCCCGGTGCCAAAGGCTGCACCCCGCAAAGCTGCGCTTACCGGGATCATTATCAGGATTTAAAAACCGCCGGTGCCGATAATATTTTCGGCCTTTCGGTGCAAGACACCGATTACCAGCGCGAGGCCGTCGCGCGGCTGCACCTGCCGTTTCCGTTGCTGTCAGACAGCGATTATATGCTGACCCGCGTCATCAGCCTGCCAACCACACAGGTCGAAGGACGTTATTTGCTGAACCGGCTGACCATGCTGCTTGAGGATAACGAAATTGTCAAAATCCACTATCCGGTCTATCCGCCGGATCAGGATGCCGAAAATGTGTTGAACTGGTTGCAAAATAAAAAGGACACCCCGTGTTAACTGTTCTCATTGATTATGATTCCGGCAACCTGCATTCGGCCGAAAAAGCCTTTCAACGCATGGCAGCGGAATCCGGCACAGGCAAGGTGATCGTCAGCTCCTCGCCCGAGGATGTTCTGCGGGCTGACCGCATCGTTTTGCCCGGTGACGGGGCCTTTGCGGCCTGCAAAAAAGAACTGTTCGATCATACCGGCCTGTTCGAGGCCACCCGCGAAATGGTCATCGACAAAGCAAGGCCGTTTTTGGGGATTTGCGTTGGCATGCAGATGATGGCCAGCTGGGGGCGCGAATACGAGGACACCCGCGGCTTTGACTGGATCAGCGGTGAAGTTATCAAAATTGATCCGTCCGACCCGAGCCTGAAAGTGCCGCATATGGGCTGGAATGATCTGGTACTGGACAACCCGCATCCGGTGCTGGAGGGCATCCGGAACGGTGATCACGCCTATTTTGTGCACAGCTATAAATATGTGGCCCAAAACCCGTCTGAACGTCTGGCCCACGTGGATTACGGCGGCGATGTGACCGCGATTATCGGCCGTGACAACATGCTGGGCATGCAGTTTCATCCGGAAAAAAGCCAAAGCGCGGGGCTGCGGCTGATTTCCAATTTTCTAGGCTGGAAACCCTGATTACTTAACCCGTGTCCATGTTTGTTTTTTGCAAATAATGCCCCAGCAGCCGGAAACATAGAGTTTGTTACCGCTAAGGCTCATCTTGGATTTGTAAACCTTGTCTTTCGAGGGTTGCCAGATTTGGCCACCGCTGTAATGTCCGCCGCCATCAGCAACCATATCCCAAACCAGCTTGCGGCCCAGATTTGGTGATTTGTATTCCGCGCCAGCCTTGAAACTCCGCGCAATTTTGCCGCATAGCTTGGCACCGCAGCTGCTAAATTTCACATGGGCATAGGCCCCGTCATCCACTTGGGTTTTCCAGATGCCAATGACCGGATCGGCCAGAACCGGAGCACCAAAGCCGAAAACAAACGCCAATATTAACCCGAATTTTTGCATTATTATATCCTCCCGTTAAACTATCCCGCCACACTGGGCCGTTGAATTTGTTCTGGCAAGCAAAACTTTGACCGCTACATTGTTTTGCATTTTCAAACCAATCGTGCAAAACAACGCTTGAATGCAAAACAACAAGGCCAGAACCATGATCCTATACCCCGCAATCGATTTGAAAGACGGTCAGGCCGTGCGCCTGATCCGTGGCGATATGAACCAGTCAACCGTATTTAGCGACAGCCCCGCCGATCAGGCCACCGCCTTTGTTAAGGCCGGCTGTGAATGGCTGCATCTGGTCGATCTGAACGGCGCTTTTGCCGGCGTGCCGGTGAATGGTGCGGCGGTCGAGGCGATTTTGGCGGCAACCGATGTGCCAGCCCAGCTGGGCGGCGGCATTCGCGATATGGCCACGATCGAGGGCTGGATCGACAAAGGCATTGCACGCGTAATCCTTGGCACGGTTGCGGTTGAAAACCCCGATCTGGTGCGCAAGGCCGCCCGCGCCTTCCCCGGCAAGGTCGCCGTTGGGCTGGACGCGCGAAACGGCATGGTCGCCACCCGTGGCTGGGCTAAGGAAACCGACATCAACGTCACCGATCTGGCC
>DOHJ01000033.1:0-3910 GCA_003535335.1 Paracoccaceae bacterium
AAGGTGTGACGATGGGCGGCGCTTCGGCCGTGCTGGCGGCGTCGATTTTCCACTTTGGTACTTATACAATTGCCGAGGCCAAGCAGCACATGCAGGATGCGGGTATTCCGATGAGGTTAAAATGAACACTTTAGAAAAACTGGCCGCGTTGATTGAAACGCGCAAGGGGGCTGATCCTGACAGTTCCTGGACTGCGAAATTGCTGGCCAAAGGGCCGGATAAATGCGCCGAGAAATTTGGCGAGGAAGCCGTTGAGGCAATTATTGCAGCGGTGAAGGATGACAAGGCCGAGCTAACCTGTGAGGCTGCGGATGTGCTGTATCATCTGCTGGTGATGCTGGCGGCAAGGGATGTTGCGCTGGCGGATGTGCTGGCGGAGCTGGACCGGCGTGAAGGGGTGTCGGGGATTGAGGAGAAGGCGGGGCGTTGAGTGATCAGAATAATCCTAGATAGAATAGAAACATTCCTAAAATCACTTTTTCAGCGGAATAACATGTCAGAAAATCACCAAGAACAGCAAGCAACCGTGATCACACCAATCAACAGAAAAAGCGTTGGGCAATTCAATAGTTCGGAATGGCTTAAAGAAGGCAACGGCTTATACGCCACTTCTCAAAAGATGAGAGAGGATTGGGAAGAACACCGCGGACATTTTTCGAAGACAATACAGTCTGGTTCTAGGCCATCTGAAAATGGCTGGACATTGCTAACCGGCATGCCCCGAGCTTCAATGCTATTGCTTGGCTATGCTGCTGAAATGTACTTAAAAGCAGGCTTGTGCAAAGCCTATATTGGCTGCAATGAAGAAATGTTCGCGAGAGACGTAAAATCAAAATTCGGCCACAAACTGGAGAATCTAGCAAATGAGGTGGCATTTCTTTTTTTAGATAACGACTCGGGAAATCTTGCTATCCTCAAGAGCATGGTTTTAGTTGACGCTAGGTATCCTCTAGTTGTTCAGGGAAACTCTTCTTATTCTACCGAAATCAACAAACAAACCTCTTGCATTTGGAACTCTGATAAATATGCAGAACTATCCTCTTTAGTTGACAGGCTATGCGAGCATGTCACAAAGATTGATCAAGATTCGTCTAACCCTGCACACTTTCAGTATTACCGCATCGACAGTGATGGTTATTTATCGTTCAGAATGGGGGGGAATTTACCAACGCGAATTACCTATAAAGTTAGTAGCAATCTGAAAGATTCCGGTCGAGCCACATTACAGGACGTCCGCGGTCTGTTTCAATCTGACAACCACCATTTAGTACGAGACAGATGGGAACAGGCATTTATCTACGAAGATGGCGAGAAAGAAAATGGGACTAAAAAGACATTTTGCAGGCAGAACAGTTCCTAAGTTGTTTAGGGAGTATCTGAACTAGGTATCTAGGTCAGCCCCTAAATTAGTTTGGCAGAACAAGACATATTAACCTTACCCTAACGTGGCTATGGTATTCTCGAAATTAAGATAAATGGAGAATCCAGATTTGAACACCGCTTTATCACCTATTGATTCAGGCTTGAGTAATATATCGGCCGTAACTGCATCTGTTTCTACAAATGCAACGGCATTATCGCGCAAACAAAAGGCTGCAATCATCGTAAGGCTGGCATTGAGTGATGAAACAGAATTGTCATTAACAAAGCTTCCTGAAAACATGCAGCAGGACCTGACCATGCAAATGAGTACAATGCGTAGCATCAGCCGCGATACCGTCAGTATGGTCGTGGATGAATTCATCACAGAGATGGACAGCATCGGGCTTTCTTTTTCTGGCGGGCTTGAGGGCGCATTGACTACACTAGATGGTGCGATTGATGCCCAAATGGCCGACCGCTTGCGCCGCGAAGGAGGGGTGAAGCGCACCGGCGATCCATGGGACACCATATTAGGCATGGATGCGCAGCGCCTTTTGCCAATTATTGAGAGTGAAAGCGTCGAGGTGGCAGCCGTTCTGCTCTCGAAGATTAATGTTTCAAAGGCGGCGGAAATATTGGGAATGCTCACAGGCCAACAGGCCCGTCGCATCACCTACGCAGTCTCTTTAACCAGCGCCGTCACCCCCCAAGCAGTGCAAAGGATTGGTCAATCCTTGGCCGTACAGCTGGATAATGTGCCAGAATTGGCTTTTGAAGATGGTCCTGTTGAGCGGGTTGGTGCGATCCTCAACTCTTCCCCCGCGAACACAAGAGAAGATGTTCTTTCTGGTTTGGATGAAGATGATAAAGGATTTGCCAATCTTGTGCGCAAAGCAATTTTTACATTTGCCAATATTCCGAGCCGTATAGACCCACGTGATGTACCTAAAATCACCCGTGGAATTGATCAGGCTATTTTGGTTATGGCCCTTGCTTATGCTGCTGGTAATGGCTTGGAAAAATCCAGTGAATTCGTTCTGGAAAACATCTCAAAACGCATGGCTGATAGTTTGCGCGAAGAAATGCAGGAAATGGATAAAATAAAAGATTCTGATGGCGAGGCAGCAATGAACAAGGTTGTCACTGAAATTCGTGAACTGGAAGCCGCAGGTGAAGTCTTGTTTGTGGCAGAAGACGACGAATAAGGTTTGTTAACCCCTTACGCCTAGCTGCCCCAAATTTTACGGACATAATTTTTGGTTTCCCGGTACGGAGGAACACCGCCGTATTTTATAACCGCATGTGGCCCAGCATTATATGCCGCAAGTGCCAAGCGCCATGATTTAAACCGGTCATACTGTTGACGCAAATACCGTGCGCCACCTTCAAGGTTTTCACGCGGAATGCGTGGGTTTACCCGCAATTGCCGAGCTGTTGCCGGCATCAGCTGCGCCAAACCCAATGCGCCTTTATGCGATTTTGCCCGTGAATTCCAACCTGATTCCTGTTGGATTAATCGTAGAAAAAGATCTTCGGGAACACCGTTTTTCCGTGCAGCCGATTTGGCCATATTCAGAAACTGACCTTTATAACGCCCGCCATATTTCAAAGACCCAGCCTTGGTCGGGGTGATTATTGATTTTGGCTGTAAACGAACCGAATTAGAATATTGCTTTGCTGCACGGCCGTCCAGAACAGAGGTTTGTGATCTAAACAAACTGGCCCGGGATTTTGTCGACAAGTTCAGAGGTTTGGCATTCATTGGCTCAACGCATAGAAAAACGCCAGCCATAGCAGCCAAAACAACCCAAATTACATTGCACTTCATCTTGCGCCCCCAAACCGGCCCCGGACTTTTTGGCAATATAGCGGATTTTATAACAATCTCCAGCCCTAGTTTTAGTTCAAATTCAAACGGCAAAAATCAGCGCAGCCTTGTTAATACGACACAATCGGCCAATTCATGACGCATTCATTTCAATTACTAAAAAATTTTCAATGAATTAACTACTTTTTCAATATAGAGCGGTGGTATAAACGAACATCAACATTGGTAACAGAATCGACGGGAGTATTTAGAAATGGCAGGCTCGGTAAACAAGGTAATTTTAATCGGAAATCTGGGCGCAGATCCGGAAGTGCGCACGTTTCAGAACGGCGGTAAGGTTTGCAACCTTCGTATTGCCACTTCGGAAACCTGGAAAGATAAAAACACAGGTGAGCGGCGCGAGAAGACAGAATGGCACACCGTTGCGATCTTTTCCGAAGGTCTGGTCCGGGTTTGCGAGCAATATCTGCGCAAAGGCTCTAAGGTATACATCGAAGGTGCCCTTCAAACCCGCAAATGGCAGGACCAATCCGGCAATGACCGGTATTCAACCGAAGTCGTCTTGCAGGGGTTTGGCAGCACATTGGTAATGCTGGATGGCCGCAGCCAAGGCGGCGGTGGCGGCGGCGATTACGGTGGTGGTCAACAAGGCGGATATGGCGGCGGATCTTCTTCTGGCGGCGATTATGGTGGGGGCCAGCAAGGTGGCGGTCAACAAGG
>DOHJ01000033.1:4215-4676 GCA_003535335.1 Paracoccaceae bacterium
GGTCAACAAGGCGGTGGCGGTGGTAACATCGACGATGAAATCCCGTTCTAAACCCAAAGACTTTAAAATATCTCATTTCAAATGAGACACAGAAAAAATAGTTTGGCCTCAGAAAACTGGGCCAAGCCCTCGCTAACGTAGGGCTAAAGCTTCGTTTAAAACAGCCTTAACCACAGCACGGTCAACATCTGCGGTTACAAACGCCCGCCCGATCCCGCGCACCATGATATAATTAATCGCCCCGTCCACGACCTTTTTGTCTTGGCCCATCAAAGAAATCAACGCATCTGCATCCGGCAAATCCCCGTTGATATCAGCCAAATCCACCTTCAACCCCATGTCGCGCATATGCGCCCTGACCCGGCTTGGATCCTCTTGCGGGCATAGACCAATCCGCGCGGAAACCTCAAAGGCCAACGCCCAGCCAGGCGCCACACCTTCCCCATGCAGCAGCTGGCCAG
>DOHJ01000102.1:0-799 GCA_003535335.1 Paracoccaceae bacterium
AATAAAGTCGTCAGGCTATAGTGCTAAATAACCGATCGGATCAGTTATTTGAATCCCCGTTTAACATAAATGTTGGCAAGGTGGCGACGGGCTGAACCTGTGTTTCTGCAGGTGCTGCGCTGCTTTGATCGCCGATACCGTTTAATTGAAACGCTGCCTTTTGGATCAGATTTGTGCGCTGAGGGTTGCCCGGCGCAAATACCGCAGCCTGGCCACGGGCAATCGCGTCAATACCGACTTTGTACCAGGCAAGTGCCAGATCAGGCCGCGTGCCGACGCCGTAACCTTGTGTCAGGTGATGGCCCAGAAGCTCTCCGTAGGGCTGTTGCCCCAACACCGTCAGCAACAAGGCCGATCCCAGCGCAACATCCAGATTGTCGGTGCGGTACCCGACAGAAAGACAGATTTTTGCAGTGCCGACCAGTTGGGCGGGCGACATCCCTGTTGTCAAAACAAAGCTGCTGACATCTTGCATGATCTGATCATGCGGCTTTAGCGAGAGCCCTGTAATATGTGATTTTAGCATCGGGCCGAAAGCGGCGCATTGGCTTTCCAGCTGAGGCATTGAAACACCATTCAGGCTGCGGGCCATATCTTCGCCTTTGGTAATCGCGTAAGTGCGGGCCAGACAAAACTGTTCGTTCAAGGCAAATTCGGGGTCAGACATGGTGGCCTGAGTTACAAAACCGCCGTTGCTGTTGGTTAGCAAACTGACTTGATTGCAATGGGATGCCAATGATGGCTGGCCCGAATTCGTGCCCGCCCCCATGAAGTTTGGCAATGCCGGTGCAGCCGGTGC
>DOHJ01000102.1:1172-2187 GCA_003535335.1 Paracoccaceae bacterium
ACTGTGCGAACAGATGGCTGGGCCGTGGGAACCGGTTGTGATCCGCCGCCGGCCTGAATGGTTGGCGCAAGTTGCTGTGCCTGAGGCCGGGCTGGAGCAGTCGCCATTTGGGTGGTTGGCCCATCTGTTTTTTGACAGCTTGCACCGTGGCAGGTAAACATTGCCGGTGTTACGTTGAAAGCCTGAAAATCGTTTCTGGCATAACCGCTCGGGGTTGATAGAAAGACCCGCACGGCACAGCTTTGGGCGTTACACCAAAATGCGCTGCCGGTGACAGAGGTGTCCAGAATGTAATCGGTGCGCCCGTCCGCATTCATATCGGACAGTTGCACAAAACCGGCCCGCTGGATCAACTGCGATGCGGTCGGATCCGAGCTTTTGGCGATTTCACGTACGGATTTGGCCACTTCTTTAGGCAAGCCGCCCAATGCGCCGCCACCGGCAAAATTTTGCCCGGATCCGCCTGATCTTTCTTCACGGTACGAAACCAGCAAGCCCTGTGTGCCTTGGCCGTTTTCATTAATTAACTCTTGGGTGGCATATCCACCCGATTGTGCCCGATGAAACGAGCTCAACAAAAAGTCTTTTTCATAGGTGGTCAATTGTCCGGTCACACCATAGCCCATAAAGGCCTGATAAGATGAAATTGCCGCGCGTGATCTGCGCCCCAACGACCCATCCGGCGTGCCAGCTGGAAAACCAAAGTAATTTAGCGAGGTCTGAACCTGACGATTCTCAGCCCGAACAGCACTGCTGACACCACTACTGCGCCGTGTGCTTTTTTGTTTAACGCGACGTGTTGTTGCGCGTCGTTTATTGCTCTGGTTAGCAATCGCACCACCGATAATACCACCGATAATCCCGCCGACAACGTCGCCGCTGCCTGCAGAAACCTGACTGGCCGGCATAATAGCGACTGATGCCATCAGAATGCTTGCGGCTATATGTTTTGAAATCATTTTCATCTCCCAAGTAAATAAAACAAACAAATATTATATTTGGCTTGCAAAAGCCG
>DOHJ01000102.1:2574-3149 GCA_003535335.1 Paracoccaceae bacterium
CGAAAGCAATGAAATATGGTCGAATGGATACATTCATCCGGGCTTACCCCGTATCTGTATGCAGTGCAGGAAATGGAACGCCGCGCGGCAGGCATAGCCGATGGGTCCATGGACGAGGCGATTTGGCTGGTTGAACATCCCGCCCTTTACACAGCCGGAACCAGCGCTAAACCGGATGATCTGACCGATCCTGACAGGTTCGAGGTGTATGCCAGCAAACGCGGCGGGCAGTATACCTATCACGGACCGGGTCAACGGGTGGCCTATGTTATGCTGGATGTAGGAAAACGTGGCCGTGACGTTCGAAAATTTGTGCGCCAGCTGGAAGACTGGGTGATTGCCACGCTGGCGGATTTCAACGTCAAGGGCGAGACCCGTTCCGGACGGGTCGGGGTCTGGGTGCAGCGCGATGACAAGCCCTTGAACGGCGATGGCACCACAGCCGAAGATAAAATCGCCGCCATCGGGGTGCGGTTGCGCAAATGGGTCAGCTTTCACGGGGTTTCGATCAACATCGAGCCTGATCTAAGCCATTATGACGGCATTATTCCTTGTGGAATCAGTAAATACGGGGT
>DOHJ01000102.1:3490-6065 GCA_003535335.1 Paracoccaceae bacterium
ACCAGTCTGGTTGATTTGGGCCTGCCGGTCACAATGCAAGACGTCGATGTTGCGCTAAAAAAGAACTTTGTAACAGTTTTTAACGATTAATTTACATAAAAATAACCCCGGCTTGCGCTAGGACAATACCGCGCATTGCATTTTTTTGATAAACCGCTAAGTGATACTTGTCTTTTAAAAGGAGAATGCAAATGACACAATCACGTCGCGATGCTTTGAAGCTTATGGGTGCAGCTGCCGCTACCGCCGCCTTGCCTTCAACACTGATGGCTGACAGCCACGAAGCAAAAACAGAAGAAGCCGCTGCAGAAGGCCCCGTAACCCACGAAGTCCTGATGTTGAACAGGCATCCTGACGACAAGAAAAAGCGCGAGGTTTTTGTGCCTGCTGTTCTAAAAATCAATCCGGGCGATACAGTTAAATTCGTTTCTGTAGACAAAGGTCACAATTCGCTTTCCACCAAAGGTATGATCCCTGAAGGTGCTGAAATGTGGAAAAGCAAGATCAACAAAGACTTTGAAGTGACTTTGGACGTTGAAGGCACATATGGCTACAACTGTCAGCCTCACCAGTCTTTGGGCATGGTTGGCCTGATTTTGGTTGGTGATGCATCCGTTAACTTCGAAGAAGCCAAAGGTGTTAAACAACGCGGTAAAGCCAAAAAAGTTATGGCTGGTCTGTTTGAAGAAGCCGAAGCTATGATGGCTGAGTAAGCCAACGCTTTTCAGGTTTATTCTGAAATCAGATAAGATACGCTTTCCCGACTTGTGGTTTATATCCAGCGTTGGGAAAGCGAGATGATTCAGCCTTTTGTGATAGCACTGGTTTTATCAAGTGCCTCGGTACAAGCCGGCGGGCATGTCGCCAAGGGCGAACGTACTTTCAAAAAATGTAAAACCTGCCATATGATCCGGCATGATGGCCATTCGATATTCCGTGGTGGTCGTTCCGGACCTGATCTATATGGTATTATCGGCCGGCAAGCGGGTACAATTGCCGGATTTAGCTATGGAAAATCCTTGATTGCAGCGGGTGATGCAGGACTGGGTTGGAGCGAAGCCTTATTGGCCGAATACGTTACGGATCCGCAGAACTTTCTGGAAACCTACCTGAAGGATGACGGGGCCTATAGTTATATGTCGTATCGCTTGAAAAAAGGCGGGGTGCATGTTGCCGCTTACTTGGCAAGCATCGGCCCAAAACCGGGAACGGCGCAATATCAGACCTATCTGGACCAAAGCAGCCAAAAGCCGCAAGATCCTGGCACAAAAGGTTTCCGGGCCTGGTTGTGGGGTTCATAACCAGCGGCGAACACGCTTTTCATATGCGCCCCAGACGGCACGGTATTTGACCCGAAGATGTTTTTCTTCACCAATAATAAAGCGTTTTTCAATGACCCAGACAAACAAAGGGATCAGCGGCAGGCACAGCACTGCATCCCAGCGCAAGATCACACCGGCCAAGACCATGGCATCACCTAAATAAATCGGGTTTCGGCTGCGTTTATAAATGCCGGATTGCACAAAGCTGCTGCTTTCGCTGCGCGGAATTAATGTGGTTTTATGGCGCTGAAATTCCATAAACGCCATCAGCATTGCCAGTAATCCGCCACCAATCAGTAGCCCGCCCAGCAAATCGGCCCAAACTGGCCCAAAATCAAGGCCCATGCTAAAATACGTCGATTGCCACCATGCAATTGCGATAAATGCACCAAGCCAAAGCGGGGGGATTTCAAGTCGGTTAATCAGCCGTTTCATAAGTCTGCTGCCTGTTCAATTTCAATAGTTTCAAACCGGATTAGGCCTAAGCCTGCTTGCTTGCAACCCATTCACGCACCGCATCACCGAAATGTGCAAATAGCGGGCGCGACACCGGATCCGTGGCCGCATTATATTCCGGATGCCACTGAACAGCCAAACTAAAACCTTTGGCGTCCTTGATAAACAGGGCCTCGGGGGTGCCGTCATCGGCAATCCCGTCAATTACAATGCGTGGCCCCGGTTCTTTTATGCCTTGGCCGTGCAAGGTGTTGGTCATGACTTCTTGCTTGCCAACCACTTTTTCAAATACCCCGCCTTGCTTAAAATGCACCGGATGGCGCAGGGCAAATTTTTCTTCCAGTGTGCCGTCAGGCGGCATCCGGTGGTTCATCCGGCCTTGAAGTTCACGAATTTCAGGGTAAAGAGACCCGCCCATCGCCACGTTAACCTCTTGAAAACCACGGCAAATCGCAAAAAACGGCTGACCGCGCTCAACACAGGCGCGGATCAAAGGCAGGGTGATTTCATCACGACACCGGTCAAAATCACCGTGGGCTTTTGTCTCTTCCTCGCCGTATTCCGACGGGTGAACATTGGGTCGGCCACCTGTAAATAAAAAACCGTCACAACTCTGCAGCAGATCCGAAACGGTTACGTAATTCGGGTCAGCAGGAATCATTAACGGAATGCAATCCGCCAATCCTCCTATCGCCTGGGTGTTCATTTTACCGCAGGCATAGGCAGGATAATCCTCGCCAATTATGTAGTCATTTGCGATAATTCCAACAATAGGTCGTGCCATGGTGGTCCTTTAC
>DOHJ01000102.1:6392-9159 GCA_003535335.1 Paracoccaceae bacterium
GTGGTCCTTTACTTGGTTTGTTGTGCAACTCTAAACCAATTTTAAACCACATTATATTGCACAGAACAAACATTAGGGCTGTTATGTGTGCGTCAATGCACCTTATGGGTGTTTATCCATGGGATGCGTTAGGGCATTTAAGTCTGCTAAAAAATTGACCAAATAGTGGAAAATGCTGGAGTTCCGGATTTCAACGGATAAAGATAACGCAATTTCGGGTTTGAGTCGAAAACCTTCAACAGCGCCGAGGATAAGTAAAAACCATGACTGCCCCGCTTTCATTTGAAGACTTGGAACAACAGGTTTGTGAGGGCGCCATTGATACGATTTTGGTGGTGATGGTCGACATGCAGGGCCGACTTATGGGCAAGCGGGTTGTGGCGCAATTCTTTGTTGATGGCGGTTGGAAGGAAACCCATTGCTGCAATTACCTGCTGGCAACCGATCTGGAAATGGCAACGCCGGATGGCTATGCCAGCACCAGTTGGCAAAGCGGCTATGGCGATTATGTGATGAAGCCTGATCTGGCCACTTTGCGCCCGGTGCCTTGGCTGGAAGGCACGGTCATGGTGCTGTGTGATGTGCAGGATCACCACGGAAATGATATTACCCATTCGCCGCGTGCGGTGCTGAAACGTCAATTGGCGCGCCTGAAAGAAATGGGCATGAGCGCGATGATGGCGACCGAACTTGAATTTTTCCTGTTTGAAAAATCATTTGATCAAATCCGCGCTGACGGCTTTCAAAATCTGCAACCGATTAGTGCATATAATGAGGATTACCACATCCTGCAGACCACAAAAGAAGAACACATCATGCGCCCGATCCGCAATCATCTGCTGGCCGCCGGTATTCCGGTCGAGGGCAGCAAGGGCGAAGCAGAGGCAGGGCAAGAAGAGCTGAATATCAAATACGGCGCGCCAATGGATTGCGCCGATTACCACACAATCGCCAAACACGCGATCAAGGAAATCGCCTGGGCCGCTGGCCATGCGGTGACGTTTTTGCCCAAATGGCATGCCGACAAGGTTGGCAGCTCGTCGCATGTGCATCAATCCTTGTGCAAAGATGGCGTATCGCTGTTTTATGACGCGGATAAACCCCACGCCATGTCCGATCTGATGCGCAGCTATATTGCGGGCCTGATTAAATACGCCCCCGATTACACATATTTTCTGGCCCCCTACATCAACAGCTATAAACGCTTTCAAAAAGGTACATTTGCCCCGACAGGAACGGCGTGGTCGATAGATAACCGCACGGCGGGTTTTCGGCTTTGTGGTGAAAACACCAAATCGGTGCGGGTGGAATGCCGCATTGGTGGCTCGGACATGAACCCCTATCTGGCTATGGCGGCGCAATTGGCGGCGGGCTTGGCCGGAGTTGAACAAAACCTGAAGCTGGGCGCGCCCTTAAGCGGCGATGCCTATGCCGATAAAACGGCCGATACCATTCCTGCCAATTTGCGCGATGCGGCTGTTGCGTTGAAGGGGTCAACAATGTTGCGCGCAGCGCTTGGTGACGATGTTGTTGAGCATTACGTGCGCGCTGCGACGTGGGAGCAGGAAGAGTTTGACCGCGTTGTAACCGACTATGAAATAGCCCGTGGATTTGAAAGAGCCTAAACAATGACAAACACCTTACAATGTATATCCCCGATCGACGGATCGGTTCTGGTCGAGCGCCCGTTACTGAGCATGAAAGAGGCAACTGCGGCGGTTGCCCGTGCAAATGAGTCGCAAAAAGCATGGGCCGCGCGCCCGCTTGAGGAACGCGTTCAACTGGTGATGGCCGGTGTGGCCAAAGTTGGTGAAATGAACGATCTGATTGTGCCCGAGCTGGCCCGCCAAATGGGCCGACCAGTGCGCTACGGCGGTGAATTTGGCGGCTTTAACGATCGTGCATCGCACATGGCCAAAATTGCCAAAGAGGCATTGGCACCGGTAATGGTCGAGGATAGCGAAAATTTTAAACGCTACATTGCGCGCGAGCCTTTTGGTCTGGTTCTGGTGGTTGCGCCGTGGAATTACCCGTTCATGACAGCGATCAACACGGTTGCACCAGCCCTGATTTCGGGCAATGCCGTGATCCTGAAACACGCCAGCCAAACACCGCTGGTCGGCGAGCGGATGGCCGAGGCATTCCACGCGGCCGGCGTGCCGCAAGATGTGTTTCAAAACGTGTTTTTAGACCATGACACCACATCGGCCCTGATTGCAGCCAGATCATTTGGCTTTGTTAATTTTACCGGATCAGTTGCGGGCGGACAAGCTATGGAGCAGGCCGCGGCGGGTACGTTCACCGGTATCGGGCTGGAACTCGGCGGCAAGGATCCGGGTTATGTGATGCAAGACGCAGATCTGGACGCGGCGGTTGATACATTGATCGATGGCGCGATGTTTAATTCCGGCCAGTGTTGTTGCGGGATCGAGCGGATTTACGTGGTTGAAAGCCTGTATGATGAATTTGTCAAAAAGGCGGTGGCAATCGTTAACGGCTACAAACTGGGTGATCCGTTGAAAGAGCAAACCACCCTTGGGCCGATGGCGCATAAACGCTTTGCGGCCGAGGTGCGTGACCAGATCAGCGAGGCGATTGCCGATGGGGCCACGGCGCTGATTGATCCAGCCAATTTCCCCGAAGATGATGGCGGCGCGTATATGATGCCGCAAATTCTGGTGGATGTGGACCATTCCATGCGGGTGATGCGCGACGAGAGCTTTGGGCCGGTGGTTGGCATTATGAAGGTCAAGGGTGATGCGCAAGC
>DOHJ01000169.1:0-2654 GCA_003535335.1 Paracoccaceae bacterium
GAAAATAAAAATGCGCGCAACAGCCTTATCCTTGGCGGCCGCTTTTAGCATGGCATGCTGATAGGGCCCCCCTTTGCTGTTTACAAAGGCCCCTTTGCTACGCCGATATGAAACAGCCGATAGATTGGCGCGTTGTCGAATGCTTAGCTTCAAATTGGTTGCGGGCATTAGCCAGATATCGGCATCTAAACCGATTTGGTGTGAGCGGTGCCCGCTGGTCATCGGGCCGCCACGGGGTTGGGATAAATCGCTAAGATACAGCCCCTTTGAGCCTTTCATACGTGCCGTTTTGCGGCTTAGGCGTTTGATGAAATCAATCAGTTCCGGATGGCCCCAGCTTCGGTTGCGCGATACCCGCATTTGCAGCCACCTCGGGCCTTTTTGCGCCAATTGAACCCCGCCGGCCAAACACCCTTTGGAATAACTGCCATAAACCGCCGCCGCTTGGGCAGAGCCGGTTTTTTTGCCGCCAAACAGCTGCTTGGCCAATGGTTCTGATTGGGCCGCCGTCGCGAGCCCGATAGACAGTGCAAAGATTGATAAAAATCGGATCATAATGTGTCATGCTCTCCGTTAGGTTTAACCCAGATTAACAGTATTAGCCCGATCAGGAAAAGCCCAATAAGCGGAGTAATGCCCAAACGTTGACTGTGGCTGACTGCTGTTGCTATTCCGATTGCCAGTGGCGCAATAAATGAAGTGGCTTTGCCGGCAAGTGTATAAAGCCCAAATGCTTCGGTCATCCGGTCGGGGTTGGCTTGGCGGACCATCATTGTACGGCTGGCTGCCTGAACGGCCCCACCTGCTGCCCCGATGATTGCGCCTAAAATATAAAATACCTGATCTGGCAACGCGGAATTTTGATCAACAGTGATCCACAAAACGGCTTCTCGCGACACAAAGACAATCATAATAGAAACCGCAGTAAGTATAAGAATGCAAACTTTAATCACCGGTTTTGGGCCAAAATGATGATCCGCCCGTCCGCCAATCCAGGCAAATATTGCGCCGGTAATAATTGCGATAATGCCGAAAATACCAATGTCGGTATTAGTCCAGCCCAACACACCCGCCGCATAAATTCCGCCAAAAACATAGATGCCGTTTAGAGCATCACGGTAAAACATGGAGGATGCCAAATAGGCAAACAAGCTGGGGGTGCTTGGCAGTGCTTTTAAGGTTTTGCCTAAATCCGACAATGCATTCGTTACTTTTAACCGTGTTAATTCGGTCTTTTTTGTATCCCGAACCCACCAAAAAAACGGAAACATAAATACCATATACCAAATTGCCGAAAACGGCCCGACAAACCGTGTGCCCTCACGTTGGTCTGCATCCAGCCCAAATAGCGGATCAATAGCCAGCATGGTTTTTCCCTCGCCATTTTCGGCAAACAGCGCCAACATGATAATCAGCGTTATCAACCCGCCAACATAACCAAAGGCCCAACCGCTGCCAGAAATTTTGCCGATCTCTTCTTTTGGTCCCAAATCCGGTAACATCGAGTTGGTGAAAATCGTGGCAAATTCCATTCCGATCAAGCCAATGGCAAAAGAAAACAGCACAAAATAAAGATTGAAATCATCAGGCGCTGACCACCAAATACCAAAAGCACCCGCGACATACATAACGGAAAACAACCAAATCCAACGAATGCGATTGCCGCTATTATCCGCAATCGCCCCTAGAATCGGCGCAAGAATGGCAATAACAATGCCAGCAGCGCCAATACCAAAGCCCCATACGCTTTGGGCTTTGGTGCCATCGCCAATTACCGTGGCAATGTAGGGTCCGAAAATAAATGTTAGCAACAATGTATTATATGGCTGGCTGGCAAAGTCGAAAAAGAACCAACCCCAAATTCGTTTTTTTACTGCAATCTCAGACATCCCGCGCATTTCCCCGTTTATTTTCATTGATAAAACAGGGAAAGCTGGGCTGGCGCAAGCGATCCTTTACCTAACGGGATGTTTTTCAGGCGGCCAAGGTCGGCTGTCTTCGGCCTTAATCCAGTTTTGCACCCATTGCGGTAACTCGGGGCTGTGTTTGTCTGCTCCCATTGCTTGGGCGACATCGGCGGGGTTTATGATCCCGTTTGGTCCCGTTACAGCCGTTCGGTACAATGCCTGATTTGCGCAGTGGCCTTTGGTCCAGATCGATTGTTCCAGATATAAAAACCGCTTATCCCAGCCCAGCGCCCGACTGTGGATTTCAAATTTCTGGAACATGCGCACGCGCTTGCGATAGCGCACAGAAGTGCCCGCCACCGTCAGACCCCATTTGTTATCACGGATCGCCCTGATTAACCCCATCCGGTTGGCCAGTGGAATGCGGCCCAGATCATAAAGCGTCAGAGTGCGCCCGTTGTTCAGCTCAAACCAGAAATCCAGATCCCATGGCCAGCAAATGTGGTTTGAGATATGGGTTTGGCCAATCATAAGCGGCAAAGCCTTGCGATGCACGATCAATTCCTTGGCCATTCTTAAAAATGGATACATAGACACGCTTCCTTAATAAATTAGGTGCAATTTGAACTAACTAAGGTTTGCGTCAACAATAACGTGGCGGCAGATGCTTGCCATATGCGTTTGTGGCGCTTAGATAACCGGAAACCAAACAAAAGGGCGCTTTGCAATGCAATCGATTTACCAAAT
>DOHJ01000169.1:3047-6680 GCA_003535335.1 Paracoccaceae bacterium
TGGTTAATTAGTTTTCAGGTTCTAAACCTGCATCAGCCAATCGTTGCGCAAATCTGGTATGGTTTGAATAAATTGCTAGAGCCGCTCTATAGTCGCATCCGCAGGTTTTTACCGGCCATGCAGGGGCTGGATCTGGCACCATTGGTTGCCTTCATAGGCATCATAATCTTGCGCATTATCCTTAAAAATAATGCAGCTTTCTTTCATTCTTTTTAGATCGTGCCAAACGCCTCCGATTTCCTTTCTACTATTTTTGGGTTTGACAGCTTTCGCACGGGACAAGCCGAAATTGTTGATGCAATAGTTAACGGGCGCAATACCCTTGCCATTATGCCCACTGGTGGCGGTAAATCCCTGTGTTTTCAATTGCCCGCATTAATGCGCGATGGGGTGACCGTGGTCATTTCTCCGTTGATTGCCTTGATGCGCGATCAGGTGCGCGCATTGCGCGAAGCAGGGGTCGAGGCGGGTGCGCTGACTTCGGGTAATACCGATGAAGAAACCGAGTATGTTTACAGTGCGGTAAACGAAGGACGTTTGAAAATTCTTTATATGGCCCCTGAACGGCTGGCAGCATCTGGCACTTTGGCTTTTTTGAAACGGATAAACACCACCTTTATTGCCGTAGACGAGGCCCATTGCGTTTCCCAGTGGGGCCACGATTTTCGCCCTGATTATTTGCGTCTGGGGGATTTGCGCAAATCTTTGAATGTGCAAATGGCGGCCTTCACTGCAACGGCCGATGAAGAAACCCAGGCTGAAATTGTGACCCGTTTGTTTGATGGTACTGAGACTGCTGTTTTTCTACATGGCTTTGATCGTCCAAACATCCATCTGCGGTTCGAGGCCAAGGATTCGCCGCGTCGCCAAATTCTGGAATTTGCAGATGCGCGCAAGGAGCAGTCGGGTATTGTTTATTGCGCCACCCGAAAAAAAACCGAAAGCTTGGCAGGCGCGTTAAATGATGCGGGACATAAGGCGTGTCATTATCACGGCGGAATGCAGGCGCAAGACCGCCGGCATGTTGAAACCCGGTTCCAGCGCGAGGATGGTTTAATCGTTGTAGCCACGGTAGCCTTTGGAATGGGTGTCGATAAACCGGATATTCGCTGGGTTGCCCATGCCGATTTACCCAAATCCATCGAGGCATATTATCAGGAAATTGGCCGTGCTGGCCGCGATGGTGCGCCGGCTGAAACCCTGACATTGTTCGGCCCCGAAGATATCCGCCTGCGCCGCGCCCAAATTGATGAAGGCTTGGCACCACCCGACAGGCGCGAAGCAGATCATGTCCGCTTGAATGCTTTGTTAGGTTTAGCCGAAGCGCTGGGCTGTCGGCGCCAAAAACTGTTGGGCTTTTTTGGTGAGCAGAGCAAACCTTGCGGCAATTGTGATCAATGTGAAAGGCCACCGGAAACCTTTGACGCAACCAAAGCCGTTCGGATGGCATTATCGGCGATGTTGCGCACTGGCGAATATTTTGGCGCAGGGCATTTGATTGATATTTTAATCGGCAATGAAACTGACAAGGTGCAGCAACGTGGACACGATACCCTGCCAACATTCGGGGTGGGCAAGGAATTTGGCCGTGCTGAATGGCAGGCGATATTTCGACAAATGATGGGGCATGATTTAATCAGGCCGGATGTCGAAAGATACGGTGCTTTTCGAATGACGGAAATTGCCCGCCCGATATTGCGCGATGAACAAACCATCGAGCTGCGTCGTGACACCATCCGGCAGGCCAAAACAATGCGTCGCCCTGCGGTAAAGGCCCTGGTTTCAGATGAAAACGCGCCGTTGCTTTCTGCATTAAAGGCCAAACGCCGCGCGCTTGCAGAAGAGGCCCGCGCGCCGGCCTATATTATTTTCAATGATCGCACCCTGATTGAAATGGCAGAAGTTCGGCCGAAAACGCTGGATGATATGGCACGAATTGGCGGGGTTGGGGCGAAAAAGCTGGAAAAATACGGCGATACATTTTTAAATATCATCACTGGTGAAATATCGGTACCAACGCACCCGACACGTCGAAAACTGGCTGGACGTGGTGAAGGTGATGTTTATGATCAATTGCTTGCGGTACAAGCCATGCTTGCCCGTGGGCCGGATGGCACAGATAAGCCGATGGGTTGCTCTGCATCGTTATTGGCAAAAGTTATCAGCATAAAACCACGCGATATTTCAACCATGCAGCGCCTTTTGGGCGAAAAAAAATCCGACCGGTTCGGGGCTGCATTTTTGGACGTATTATTAAAAGGGAATATATAGATGTTAGTTGTTGTTTCGCCCGCCAAACGGCTGGATCTTAAAACCGAGTTCAGAACGGGGGGCAGCCTTCCGGTCTTTCAGGATGTTGCAAATGATCTGGTTGGATATGCTCGTGATTTATCTTCAAATGATTTGCAGAAATTAATGAAAATTAGTGACAATCTGGCAAAATTGAACGCCGAAAGATTTGCCGGTTTTGCCCCTGAATCCACGGAAAAAAATGCAAAGCAAGCCGCGTTTTTGTTTTCTGGCGACACCTACACGGGATTAGAGGCAAAGACACTGGATGCAGATGCTTTGAGCTGGGCACAATCGCATCTTCGGATTTTGTCAGGCCTATATGGCCTGTTGCGCCCACTGGATTTAATTCAACCTTATCGATTAGAAATGGGCAGCCGTTTAAAGACGAAACACGGCAACAACCTTTATCAATACTGGGGTGACAGATTGGCGATTGGGTTGAATGAATGCGCCAAGGCAGCAGGCACGGATACTGTCGTGAACTGTGCTTCGGTTGAATATTTCAAAGCCGTTGACAATAAAGCATTAAAATTACGGGTGATTACGCCGGTTTTCATGGAGGAAAAAGCCGGTAAACCAAAAATTGTCAGCTTCTTTGCAAAAAAAGCCCGTGGAGCAATGGCGAGATTTATGGTCGAGCGGCAAATTGTCAATCCGGATGGGCTGAAGGATTTTGATACTGGTGCATATAAATTTAATGCAGATATGTCCAAAGGGGATCACTGGGTATTCTTGCGAGATTACCCAGAGAAATAAGGCTGCAATTCTGTCCAGTAATTTATTCGGGAAGAACAGGTAAAACTGTGTCCGGTGCCAACTCGTCTACTTTGCCACAAATTGCAGCTTTGCGTAGGGGTTTGGTTAGATAATAATCCAATCCCGCAGCCAATATTTCGGTATCGTCACCTGCCATCGCGTGCGCAGTTAGTGCAACCACCGGCACACGCTCCAGCCCCTGCTCCTCCTCAATTTTCCGGATTTCCCGCGTAGCTTCTTTGCCATCCATTTCCGGCATGGAAATATCCATAAAAATCATATCGGGCTTAAAGCGTTGAAATTGATCAACCGCCTCAAGGCCATTATTTGCAAATACCAGCTCAATGTTCAAATCCTTAACCATCTTGCCAAAAACCAGCCGGTTGGTTTTGTTATCCTCTGCGGCCAGAACCTTCATTTTGCGCAGCGGGCTGGCGATAGCAGCAGGGTCTGGCATATTATTTACAGGTTCCAGATGGGCGGAAGCCGCAGCAGAATTTGTTTCAATCTCGGAAATGTCATCCGCTTGCTGTGTGTCTACTGTTGCATCATGTTCAATTATTTCATGCTCTATACCCAGCAAGG
>DOHJ01000059.1:0-308 GCA_003535335.1 Paracoccaceae bacterium
ACTTTTGCCAGATAAATATTGCCAGCTAGCTGGCGTTTGTTTTCAGATTCAAAGTCAAATTCCTCAACCTTGGTTCCGTCAACCACCACAACGCGGGTTTCTTCCGCGTGGGTGGCATCGATAAGCATCTTTTTAGCCATGTTCTCTCTTTGCACCGCTGCAACCGTGGCTGGCCCAGCCTATTATCGGGTGGGCTGCTGGATTGTCGGGGGTGTCTATTTAGGGCGAAGCTGGATGCGTCAGGCATGCGCAGGTCGACCATTGCGGTCCCTGTCGTTTGCACTGATACTCGCTCGCATCTCATCCGC
>DOHJ01000059.1:659-4799 GCA_003535335.1 Paracoccaceae bacterium
TTTCTATCTCCGAGCGCCTATTGCACTCTTATTCTAACCCGGCCAGATTTGGCAGTCGGGCAAATTACCGGTCTTGCGACCCAATCGGTCTGTTCATTCAGGGCTAGGATTTCTGCTTGGCCACAAAGAACAGCGAAACTTTTATTGGCAGCTCCGCCGCTGTTCAGCAGGCTACCTTAGGTAATACATATGCGCGATCAGGTATGAATTACAATGGGAAAAATGGCGGTCACGCCGCAATATTGGGGCAGCGGCACCGCAGGCAAATAGATTCTATGCCTCCGGCGGGGATATTTATGGAACAATAATAAGATCTTAGAGGTAATCTGAACGCGACAGACCGTATTTTGCCATCTTTTCATTCAAGGTGCGGCGCGGCAGGCATAGTTCCTCCATCACACTGACAATGCTGCCTTTATGACGACGCATGGTATTGTCGATCAGCATGCGCTCAAACGCTTCGACATATTCCTTCAGCGGCTTGCCTTCTGTGGTCATGACCGGTTGAACTTCGGTATCATCGCTCATTAACAAGCTGGAAATCGTGCCTGAACCGCGCCGGTTTTGCAGTACCGCACGTTCCGCAACATTAATCAGTTGGCGAATATTGCCAGGCCAAGGGGCCTGCAGCAGCTGGGCGGCTTCCTGGGCCGAAACTTCAGGCGCATCACAGCCGTATTCTTCGGAAAACTGTTCGGAAAGCCGGGCAAACAGCGTCAAAATATCCTCGCCGCGCTGGCGCAAGGGCGGCAAGGTTATTTTCATCGCCGCCAGCCGGTAATAAAGATCGGAACGCAAAACATCCTCGCAGGTTTTGTCTTCGGCCTGTAGATTGGAAATCGCCGTGATGCGAGTTTCGGCCGGGCTGCCTTGTTCATTAATATAGGTTAAAAGACGCGCCTGTAGCGCATCACTGAGCGCATCGATATCTTCCAGTACCAAAGTGCCACCCCGGGCCTGCTCAACCATGGGCTGGGTGCCGCCATCCAGCATTGGGCCAAACAGGCGCCGTGCCAGATCTTCTTCTTCATAGGCCGCGCAGGACACCAGAACGAATTTTTTCCCCGCCCGTGATCCAACCGCGTGCAGCGCGTGCGCCACCAAGGTTTTTCCGGTGCCGGTTTCACCATCAATTAAAACATGCCCGTCGGCTTGGCCCAGATCCAGTATATCTTCGCGTAAACGCTCCATCACCGGCGAAGAGCCGATCAGTTTTTTCATTACCGCCGTGCCGTCGCCCAATTCACGACGCAAAGCGCGATTGTCCAGTGTCAGGCGGCGGGTTTGGGTGGCTTTTTTGGCCAGCTCGGTCATTTTATCCGGGTTGAACGGCTTTTCCAGAAAATCATAAGCCCCGACGCGCATCGCCTCGACGGCCATTGGAACATCGCCGTGACCCGTGATCATAATCACCGGCAGGCCGCTATCCACGCTCATTAGGCGTTTTAGAAATTGCATGCCGTCCATGCCCGGCATTTTGATGTCGCTAACCACAACACCGGGGTAATCCGCATTCAGGTTTTTCAGCGCGTCTTCGGCGGATGAAAATGTTTCGGTATCAAACCCGGACAGAGCCAGCCATTGGCTGATGGATCTGCGCATATCCTGTTCATCATCTACAATCGCGATCTTCATTGCCTGTGCCATAATATCCACCTTACTGGTTTATCTGCCTTATTGGGCTGCTTTTATTTCATTATCCATGACCGGCAACTGTACCTGAAATACAGCGCCACCGACCACAGCATTTCGGGCCATCAGCCGGCCACCCAGATCGTTGACGATGCCAGACGAAATGGCAAGCCCCAAGCCAATCCCCTCGCCGGCTGTCTTTGTGGTGTAAAATGGCTCGAACAAGCTGTCCAGATCCTCGATCCCTGCCCCGTTGTCACGCACGGTTAAAACCACCGTTTCACCGACTGCCAAAAGGATTTCGATCTTTGGATCTGTCACCAGTTTTGTCGCGTCCAGCGCATTTCTAAACAGGTTGATAATTACCTGTTCAATGCGCACCAGATCCCCCAACACCAGCACCGGTTCAGACGGCATGGATTTGTTGATTTCCACATACCTCTGCTTCAGTTGCGGCTCCATCATTGAAAGCGCAGAACTGACCGCATCCCTCATATCTACAGGGGTATATGCATCGCCGCCCTTGCGCGCATAGCTTTTCAGCTGCTTGGTAATTGCGCCCATACGCTCGATCAGATCATCGATCCGCTGAAAGGATGAAACCGCCTCTTCGGGCCGGTTGCGGCGCAGCAGCAAACGCGCGCCGGCAAGGTAGGTTTTCATTGCCGCCAAAGGTTGGTTCAATTCATGACTAACCGCTGCCGACATTTCACCCAAAGCCGCCAGTTTCGAGCTTTGTTCCAAGGTCTGCTCGGCCACTTCCAGCTCTTTTTCCGCCTTTTTGCGTTCGGCGACTTCCTGCTGCAAACGCATGTTCAACTGGCGAAGATCAGCCGATTCCTGCTGGAAAAAAATCGATCGCAGCCGGGCTTTTCGTGACAAGACGTAAAACCCGAGCGCCAGCAAAATCGCAAATCCCATAATTTCGAGCGCCAACAGCCCGTTAACCCGCTGACGAACCGAGGCATAGGTCGTGAATGTGGTGATTTTCCAGCCCTGAAACGGGATCCGGTTTTCTTGCCGGATCACCCCGTCGCCCAATAAATCCGGGTTGGCAGTCAAGGTTACCCAATCTGCCGTGGTCTGGATGGCCCGCTGAATCGCAGAAGGTACCGAGCGAATTTTCAAGGCCCCCTCCTCATGCAAGCCGCGCCAATTTGGCTCGGTTGACAAGATTATTTGGCCTTTGCTGTCTGTGACAATGACCGCATCGGAAATACCTGACCAGCTGTCTTCGAATTTATCCAAATCCACCTCGACCACGATCACGCCGATCGGGTGTGAGCCAAATTCCAGCTTGCGCGAATAGGTGAATGAAAACGCGCCGTTTTTATCCTTGTAAGTTGTGAAAACTGTATTGTTGGATCGGATTGCATTTACAAAATAAGGCGCGGATTTATGGTTGGAGCCAAGTTGATTTCGGTTTGATGCGGCCACCGCGCGGCCATCATCATCCAGCAACAGCATCGAATCCACATCGATTTCATTAATATAAGAAATCAGCCGCGCAGATGTCTGGGCGTGGTCGCTGGAACTCAATGCGCCAATCAGCCCTGCATCACGTGACAACAACTGTGGCACAATCGAAGCCCGCTTCAGCTCGCTGAGCAAGTTCCCCGAATAAAGCGCCATGCGCAGCTGGGCCCGGCTGCGGGTAGATTCAGTAAAACGTTCGGTCAGCAATGAATTGGTAAACCAGACAACGCCAACAGCAAACGCAATAAACAGCAGCAAAACGGCCCGCACCGGCCATCTTTTGCGGCTCTGGCTTACATGTTGCTGTTTTATTTCGATTTCACGGCCCATAAATGCAGTTTACGCCCGATTGGCGCATCTCTCAAGCGCCAGCGGTTAAGCAGATTGTAATGCACCAACAAGTCCGCGGAAAAGCGCCGTGCCATCGGTGCCGCCATGGCCAGCATCAGCTGCCCGCTCGGGATGCGGCATCATGCCCAAAACACGGCGGTTTTCGCTTAAAATACCGGCAATATCTGCGATTGATCCATTCGGATTATCAGCATAAGTAAAGGCGATGCGGTCCTGATCTTGCAACTGATCGAGCGTTTTGGCATCGGCGGTGTAATTACCGTCATGATGCGCGATCGGGATCATGATTTTCTGGTCTTTTTCATAGCCAGAGGTGTAATCGCTATTGGCGGTTGCCACCTTCAGCGGGATTGTTTTGCAAATATATTTCAGGTTGGTGTTGCGCAGCATCGCACCGGGTAGCAGGCCGGTTTCGGTCAAGATCTGAAAGCCGTTACAAACCCCGAAAACATAACCACCCTTTTCGGCGTGATCCACCACAGCACGGCAAATCGGCGATTTCGCGGCAATCGCGCCGCAACGCAAATAATCGCCATAAGAAAAACCGCCCGGCACGCCGATCATATCCAGCCCCTTGGGCAACGACGTGTCTTTGTGCCAGATCATCGTCACATCTGCACCGGCAGCCTCAAAAGGAACGGCCAAAAGCCGGTCGCAATTTGAGCCAGGAAAAAGTGTCAC
>DOHJ01000058.1 GCA_003535335.1 Paracoccaceae bacterium
GCACAGTAAATCGGGCAATTCAGCCCCAAGTACTACCACTCACACTCATGGGCGGTCAGACAAAGTATAAACCTGAAGGATTAAAATTATGCGTCACGCAAGAGGCTATCGCCGCCTGAACCGCACCCATGAACACCGCAAAGCGTTATTTGCAAATATGGCCGGTTCATTGATTGAACACGAACAGATCAAAACAACGCTACCCAAAGCCAAAGAGCTGAAGAGCATTATCGAAAAACTGATCACGCTGGGTAAACGCGGTGATCTGCACGCCCGTCGTCAGGCCAGATCGCGCCTGAAAGAAGACCAGTATGTTGCCAAACTTTTTGAAGTTTTGGGCCCACGCTATAAAGAGCGCAACGGTGGTTATGTGCGCGTTCTAAAAGCCGGCTTTCGGTATGGTGACATGGCGCCAATGGCAATTATTGAATTTGTCGACCGTGACGTTTCTGCAAAAGGCTCGGCTGATAAGGCCCGCGTAGCAGCCGAAGAAGATGCTGCAGCAAGCTAAGCATTAAAAAATACCCGCTAATAAAAACCCCGTCTTTCTGGCGGGTTTTTTTATTTTTATGGTTCTGTTTACACAAAGGAATTTAGCCCTAAGGCAGACTATTTTCACCGGTCTTGCAAGCGGTCTCAATATCTGTGTCTGTTGGTGCCGGCTCATTATTCATCCAGCTCCCAACGTCTAAAAATTCAAATAACTTTTGTTGGTCAGGGGGATTCAAAGAAGAAAGCCAGCTGACTAAAGAGGGTTCAAAGGTTGACACGGTTTTTACCTGAAGTTGCTTGCATTAATTATGTAATTTAAGGTTGACTAGCCTTCAATCAACATGTCTAAAAAGACATGTCTTATAAGCTAGGTCTTGATGTAGAACTTCAGAAACTCTCCCTTTTATCCGAGGGCGGGTATTTTATTGGCTTGCATATTCGCTATGCCGCGCCCTTGATACAATTTTCGACCTATAATCAGGCATGGCTGGATCATTACACTGAAAAAGCATTTGCGCTGCGCGATCCAACCATTGCTTGGGGTTTTAGCACCGAGGGGGCTTGTCGCTGGAGCGAATTTATAATTCCCGATACTTTTGGCTTGTTTACCGAAGCAAGGAAATTTGGTTTGAATTATGGATTGTCAGTGTCTTGTGGGCCTGTCAGTTCCCGCACAATCGCGAGCTTTGCGCGCGATGACCGTGACTTTACTAACAGCGAAATTGAAGAAATTTTGCTTATCATACGTCGGCTCCATGATAAAACCGAGCCGCCGGAGAGCCTGACAAAGGCTCAAATCCAAGCTCTACGCTTGATTGCGGCGGGGGATCGTCATGCGGCGGCGGCGGCTAAACTGAAGATATCTGAAAGCGCATTAAAGGCCCGGCTTGCGTCGGCCCGGCAGAGGTTATTTGCTCGAACCACTGCCGAAGCTTTGCAACGCGCCAAAGATTACAGGCTGCTATAAACCAAATGTCGGTATTTCGCGGCTATTCAGGTTTTGAGTTACTATAACCAAACTGGAGGCTGCCATGCAAACCACGACACTATCTTTCGAAAATATGCACAACCATGGGGAGTTGTTCGCAAATTTATTTCGTGCTCGCAAGCAATCTTTTATCGTGCAGAAAAACTGGGATCTGCCCGAAGCGCTGGATATGGAGTATGATCAATATGATACGCCTGCCAGCCGCTGGATTGCGATTCATAATCTTGGCGAAATTTACGCCGGCATTCGGCTGACGCCAACCACAACGCATTGCGGGATTTATAGTTACATGATCCGCGATGCACAGCGCGGATTGCTGGATTCCATTCCGCAAAACCTGCTGTATGACGAAGCACCTGTCAGCGAAAACACCTGGGAAAGCACGCGCGTATTCGTTTCGCACACAACCCCCGAACGCATTCGCCGCCGCGTGCATGCCTATATGGTGGGCGCGATGTTGAAATCCGCGCGTGAACTTGGTGCGACACGTCTGATTGCGTTGACGGCTGCCAATTGGCCGCGCTGGTTTGGTCGTTGTGGGCTGGATGCCGAAGCCGCGGGTCCGACCATGTTTATTGATGATGGTGATTATCAATGCGTTTCAATTAATCTGGCAAGCAAGTTCCACTAGGCCAATATCTTAGCCCGCGCGCCATTTTGCTTTTATATTCTGGCGCAGAGGCTTAAGTATATTTGCATGGTAGATTTGTTTGACACTGCAGCACCCCCCGCAACGGCGGACGTTTCGCGTCCGCTGGCGGACCGGTTGCGGCCAAAATCCTTGGATCAGGTGATTGGTCAGGAACAGGTGATTGGCAAACAGGCCCCGATTGGCATGATGGTTGCCAGTGGCAGTTTATCCTCGTTAATTCTTTGGGGGCCGCCGGGCACTGGTAAAACCACGATTGCGCGATTGCTAGCCGATGAAACCGACCTGACCTTTGTTCAGATCAGCGCAATATTTTCCGGCATTCCCGATTTGAAAAAAATATTCGAAGCGGCCAAAATCCGACGTCAAAACGGTAAAGGCACCCTGTTGTTCGTCGATGAAATCCACCGTTTTAACAAGGCCCAGCAGGACGGATTTTTGCCACATATGGAAGATGGCACCATTGTTTTGGTCGGGGCCACCACGGAAAACCCCTCATTCGAGCTAAACTCGGCTGTGCTGTCGCGCTCGCAAGTTTTGGTGTTAAACCGCTTGAAGCTGGCCGACCTTGAACTGTTGGCGCAGCGGGCAGAAAAAGAGCTGGACCAAGCGCTACCTTTAACTGGTGAAGCCCGCGAGACGATGTTGGAAATGGCCGACGGGGACGGGCGCGCGTTGTTGAATCTGGTTGAGCAAATTATGGCCTGGAAAGGCAAAGAAAAGCTGGGGATCAAAGACTTAACCAGCCGGTTGATGCGCCGTGCCGCGATTTACGACAAAAGCGGTGACGAGCATTTCAACCTGATTTCAGCCCTGCACAAATCCGTGCGCGGCTCTGACCCTGATGCAGCGCTTTACTGGATGGCGCGCATGTTGACCGGCGGCGAAGATCCGCGTTATCTGGCACGCCGGATCACACGCATGGCGGTCGAGGATATCGGGCTGGCCGATCCGCAGGCCCATGGTGTTTGCCTGCAGGCTTGGGAAACTTACGAGCGTTTGGGCAGCCCCGAAGGCGAGCTGGCATTGGCCCAAGCCGTGACCTATCTGGCGTTGGCGCCAAAATCAAATGCGGCGTATGTGGCATTCAAGGCGGCGATGGCGGCGGCCAAAAAAACCGGATCGGAACCGCCGCCAAAACATATTTTAAATGCGCCGACATCCATGATGAAAGATCAGGGCTATGGGGCGGGTTACGCCTATGACCATGATGCCGAAGACGGGTTTTCGGGCCAGAATTATTTCCCCGAAAGCATGAAACACGGGGTCTATTACCGGCCGGTTGAACGGGGCTTTGAGCGCGAGTTAAAACGGCGGCTGGATTATTTCGCCAAATTGCGCAGTAAACGCCAGAGTGGTTGACAATGCGCGGGCCAGCCGTGAAAGAAGGCCCATGTCATATTTAACCTTACTTCAGGTCGCAGCAGGCGGCGCAATCGGGGCCAGCTTGCGGTATTTGACCGGCACAGCCAGTTTGCGTTTGTTTGGTGCAGGGTTTCCGTGGGGAACATTTGCGGTCAATGTAATCGGCTCGTTTTTGATGGGGCTGATCGTGGTTGTCTTGGCCCAAAAGGATGCAACCCGTCTGGCCCCGTTTTTGATGACGGGCCTTTTAGGTGGTTTCACCACATTTTCGGCCTTTTCGCTGGATGTGCTAAACCTTTATGAACGTGGCGATTACGGTTTGGCGGCGCTTTACGCCACGGCCTCGGTGTTTTTGTCTTTGGCGGCCATTGTTTTGGGCCTTTATTTTGCGCGGGGGATTTGGTCGTGAGTGGAGTTCAAAAACTGGAAGTTGCCGCAGGTGACGGTGATCAACGGCTGGATCGCTGGTTTCGCCGCTTGTTTCCGCATATTGCCCAAGGGCGCATCGAAAAGCTGTGCCGCAAAGGCGATATTCGGCTGGATGGTGGCCGGGTTAAGGCCTCAAGCCGGGTGCAAGAGGGCCAGATTGTTCGGGTGCCGCCGCTGCCAGATGCGCATGAAATCACTGCGCGGGCCAAAACCTATGACATGATTAGCAATGCCGATGTTAAAATGATGCAGAATTCGGTGCTGTATCGTGATGACCATATTATTGCGATCAACAAACCGGCGGGCCTGCCAACCCAAGGCGGCAGCAAGCAAACCCGCCATGTCGATATGCTGGCCGATGCCTTGCGCTTTGGTTATGATCAAAAACCGCGTCTGGTGCACCGGCTGGACAAAGACACGTCGGGTATTTTACTGCTGGCCCGTACCCGCCAAATTGCAACGGCGCTGACGCAGGCGTTTCGGGATCGCGAAACCCGCAAGATTTACTGGGCCGCTGTTGGTGGTTGCCCGTCGCCACGAATGGGTACGGTGCGCTATGGTCTGGTGCAGGCCGGCGGGCATGGGCCGAACGGGGCAGGCGAGAAGATGATTTGCGTCCACCCCGATGAGGTGGCCAGCACCGATAGGGCCAAACGGGCGACCAGCGATTACATGGTTGTTTCTGCCGCCGCCAAACGGTGTGCTTGGCTGGCGTTGGTGCCGATCACCGGACGCAAACACCAGCTTCGGGTGCATATGGCTGAATTTGGTCATCCGATTATTGGCGATGGTAAATATGGCGGTTCGGGTCAGGAAAATCAGGGCGATGGCTGGGGTGCGCAGCTGGGTGGCGAGATTAGCAAAAAAATGCATCTGCATGCGCGCTGTATTATCCTGCCACATCCGGTAACCGGCAAGAAGTTGAAAATCGTCGCACCGATGCCGGAACACATGCAGCGCACATGGGACACATTTGCCTGGGATGTGCGCGATGTGGCGGATGATCCGTTTGAAGAATACATGTAAACGGCATTTTAACAGCGAAATTTAAGGACAGATTGATGGCAGAGTGGGCTGCAAAGCGGTTTTGGGAAAATGCGGATGTAACCAAAGCCGGCGATGGGTTTACCGTGCTGTTGGACGGGCGTAAATTGCGCACTCCGGTGAAATCAGAATTGATCGTACCAACTCATGGAATGGCCGAAGAAATTGCCAAAGAATGGCGGGCGCAGGGCGAGAAAATCAACCCGCTATCCATGCCTTTTACGCGCTCGGCGAATGCTGCCATCGACAAGGTTGCAACGATGCATTGCGAGGTGACAGAGCAGGTGGCGGAATATGGTGGTACAGATCTGATTTGTTACCGCGCAGCATCGCCCGAAGAATTGGTTTTACGTCAGAAAAATGCGTGGGATCCATTGCTGGATTGGGCCAGAAACGAGCTGTCAGCCCCCTTAAATGCAGGCGAAGGCATCAGGCATGTTGCGCAAGATGCCGATGTCTTGAAGTCTTTGGCCAACCGGGTTGCGGCCATGAGCGAATTTCAACTGGCGGCATTTCATGATCTGGTCGGGATGTCAGGTTCGTTAATTATCGGGTTTGCAGTGATCTATAAATTTCAGCCTGTGGATGAATTATGGCGCTGTTCGAGAATCGATGAAGACTGGCAAATTTCCCAATGGGGCGAAGATGAAGAGGCCACGGTCACAGCCGAGACCAAGAAAACCGCGTTTATGCATGCCGCGCAGTTTTACATTATGTCCAAATAGTCAACAATATACCTGATATTGGGTATTGTATTATTAATTCATGGTAAAAATCAGGCCGTATCTGGGCTTAAACTTAAAACGCCCTTGACCTGTTCTGCAGATTTTGACCAAACTGCCGTACTAAGGGGGGAAATATCCCTTCATATCGCCCTCGGTCCGTAAAGGGCCGATTAACCTGCCCTCACTCGGGCAGACTATCAGGAAGAGGTAAAAATGAAAAAATCCGTATTTCTAGGTGCTTTGACAATTGCCAGCTTGACCGCTGGTGTTGCTGCTGCAAGCACTCTTGACGATGTTAAAGCACGTGGCAAATTGAACTGTGGTGTTAACACAGGTCTAGTTGGCTTTGCTGCTCCAGACGCCAACGGCAAATGGGAAGGTTACGACGTAGCTATCTGTCGTGCTGTCGCTGCTGCCGTTCTTGGCGACAACGATGCTGTTAACTTTGTTCCGCTAAGCTCAAAAACACGCTTTACTGCCCTGAACTCGGGCGAAGTTGACGTGCTGGCCCGTAACACAACGTGGACATTGTCGCGCGACGTTGACCTGAAAATGGAATTCGTTGGTGTTAATTACTATGACGGCCAAGGTTTCATGGCGCCAAAATCTTTGGGCGTGACGTCGGCCAAAGAACTGGGCGGTGCAACGATTTGTATTCAGNNTTGCTGCTGCAAGCACTCTTGATGATGTAAAAGCTCGTGGCAAACTGAACTGTGGTGTGAACACAGGTTTGGTGGGCTTTGCTGCTCCAGATGCAAATGGCAAATGGGAAGGCTACGACGTAGCGATTTGCCGCGCCGTTGCTGCTGCTGTACTTGGCGATAGCGATGCTGTGACTTTTGTTCCGCTAAGCTCGAAAACACGCTTCACTGCCCTGAACTCGGGCGAAGTTGACGTGCTGGCCCGTAACACGACATGGACATTGTCGCGCGACGTTGACCTGAAAATGGAATTCGTTGGTGTTAATTACTATGACGGTCAAGGCTTCATGGCGCCAAAATCTTTGGGCGTGACGTCGGCCAAAGAACTGGACGGTGCAACGATTTGTATTCAGGTTGGCACAACAACAGAGCTGAACCTGGCTGATTACTTCCGTGAAAACAACATGAGCTATGAGCCTGTTCCAGTTGAAAACAACGCTGAAGCACAACAACAGTATCTGTCCGGTGCTTGTGACGTTCTGACAACTGACGCATCTGCGTTGGCTGCCACACGTGCTGCATTCGAAAAGCCAATGGATCACATCGTTCTGCCGGAAATCGTATCCAAAGAGCCACTGGGCCCATTGGTACGTCACGGTGACAACGAGTGGGGCGACATTGTTCGCTGGACTCTGAACGCGCTGATTTCTGCCGAAGAATTTGGTATCACTTCGGCTAATATCGAAGAGCTGTCCAAAGGCACAGGCAACCCTGAAATCAACCGTATTCTGGGTACAGAAGGCAACATGGGCGAAATGCTGGGCCTTGATGCTGGCTGGGCTAAAGCCGCAATCTCGGCTGGTGGTAACTTTGGTGAAATCTTTGAAGCCAACATTGGCGAGAAAACACCAATCGGTATCTCTCGCGGTCTGAACGCGCTGTGGACTGATGGCGGTCTGATTTACTCGCCTCCTTTCCGCTAGGATAATAAAT
>DOHJ01000056.1 GCA_003535335.1 Paracoccaceae bacterium
AAAAACTGGTAGCCCGTACGAGAATCGAACTCGTCTTTCCAGGTTGAAAACCTGGCGTCCTAACCGATAGACGAACGGGCCACTTTGTGACGTGAGGCGTATCTAGGCAAAGAGTGGCGGGGGCGCAAGAGGCTAAATGCATCAATTGCGCAATTTTTTCAGGCCGGGGCCGCATCTTCCAGCCGTAGCTGCACGCGTGAGCGTCCGCCCCAAGTGTTTATTTCCAACCTGCCAGCTAAATGAAACCGCGCGCCGCCGTGGTTTGACAGGGCTTGGCCCATTGGCCCGTCAAATGCGCCAAAGGCAATCGCCTCGATGCGTGCGCCCAGCCCGTCCCCAAAAGTAATTTTTAAATGGCTGTCACCGATGCGCTTGGCGAAATTGATTTCCACATCGGCAAAGGCAAATCGCGGGGCAGGGGCGCTGGCCCCGAACGGGCCGGCCTGCTCCAGCTGTTCAATCAACTCAACCGTGGCCGCCCCGGGCATCAGCAGACCGTCCAGTTTCAAATCTGCCGGCCCGCCGTCACCGGCACCTTGTTTTTCCAACAAATCCGACAAACGCTGCATGGCCGGTTCCAGCTGATCGCGCGCCACAGTCAAGCCGGCCGCCATTTTATGGCCGCCACCTTTTAGCAACAGACCCTCGGCCACCAGCCGCTGGATCGCGGCCCCCAGATCAACGCCAGACACCGAACGTCCCGAACCCTTGCCTTCGGCACCGTCCAGCCCGATAACAATAGCAGGGCGATTGGTGGATTCTTTTAGACGGGACGCGACTATTCCCACCACGCCCGGGTGCCAGCCCTCGCCAGCGGCCCAAACCAGCGGGCCATCCAATCCGCGCTCTTCGGCCTGCTCAACCGCCAGATCGCGCACTTGGCTCTCGACCTCGCGGCGCTCGGTGTTGAGCTGATCCAGCCGGTCGGCCATGGCGCGGGCTTCGTCCATATTTGTGCAGGCCAGCAGACGCGCGCCCAGATCGGCCTGACCGATGCGCCCGCCCGCATTAATGCGCGGGCCCAGCAGAAAACCCAGATGATACGGCGTTGGCGCGGCCTTCATGCGGGCCACATCGCCAAGCGCCACCAAACCGGTGCGGGCGCGTTTGGCCATGACCTTTAGCCCCTGACGCACCAGCGCGCGGTTTACCCCGGTTAACGGGGCCACATCGGCAACCGTACCCAGCGCAACAAGGTCCAGCATCGACATCAGGTCGGGGCCTTTTTGGCCCGCGTGGCGCATTTGCCGGTTTGCTTCGACCAGCATTAAAAACACCACGCCCGCCGCGCATAATTGGGCGTAATCGCCGGTTTCATCCTGCCGGTTCGGGTTGACCACGGCCACCGCATCGGGCAGGGTTTCGCCGCCCAGATGGTGGTCCAGCACCAATACATCGGCACCTTTGGCCGCGGCAATCGGTTCATGGGACAGGGTGCCGCAATCGACACAGACAATCAGCGAATGATCTTGCGCCAGCATTTGCATTGCAGCCACGTTTGGCCCGTAACCTTCCTTGATCCGGTCCGGAATATAAAGCGTTGCATCAAGGCCGGTTTGACGCAGCCAATCCAGCAGCAGCGCGGCCGAGGTTGCGCCGTCCACATCGTAATCGGCAAAAATGGCGATTTTTTCGCGTCTTTGGACGGCTTGCAAGAAACGCGCGGCGGCGGGCTGCATGTCTTTTAAGCAATGCGGATCCGGCAGCAGGTCTTTTAGGGTCGGGGCAAGAAATGTTGCACTATCAGAGGGTTGCACCCCGCGCCTTACCAAAATCCGGCACAAGGGCAGCGGTAATGATGTGTCTTGGGCCATGGCCTCGGTTAATCTGTCATCTTCAACCGATGGGCCAAGCCAGCGCCGGTCACTTAAAGAAGACGTAACACCGAGAAAACCGCTCATCCGATTGCCTTGATGATGCTTTCGGTCGATTTGGCTTGCACAAACTCACCATGGATCTGGCTAATGGCTGTGTCGTGGATCTGGGCGGCGCTTAGCGGGGTCGCACCGGCATTCCAGCTGTTATCGGCATTGCTGCTGAAAGCGGCGCAGGCGTCATGGGCCAGACTGACATCAAAGCCCAGATTGGCCGCCATCCGCGCAGTGCTGGACACGCAATGGGGTGTCGTCAGGCCGCAAATCACCAGATGGCTGATCATTTTCTGGCGCAAACGGCTTTCCAGATCGGTGCCGATAAAACCGGAATTGACGGTTTTTTCCAGCACGGCCTCCAGCGCTACGGGGGCAACGAGGCGATTGAATTGTGCCCCCGGTGTGCCCGCCATCAGCGGGCTGTTTTTGCTGGTGCTTAGATGTCGGATATGAAAAACCGGCATTTTCTTTGCCCGCCAAGCCTTTAGCAAACGGGCGGCATTTTCTTCGGCGTCCGGGTTGTTTCGGGTTCCCCAAACCGGGTCGGAAAACCCCTGCTGGATGTCGATCAGGATCAGTGCATGTGTCATGACCTAGGTCTTTATCCGGTAAGACATACGCCGCACCGATCCGGTTTTAGAGCGCATCAGGATGGTTTCTGTGGTTAAAAATCCGGGTTCGCTCCTGATGCCGTTGACGATTGAGCCGTCAGTAACACCGGTGGCGGCAAAAATCACGTCTTTGGTGACCAGCTCGTCGCGGGAATAAATCCGGTTCAGATCTTTGATACCTGCCTTGGCGGCGCGGCCGCGCTCATCATCATTTCTGAACATCAGGCGGCCATACATCTGCCCGCCCATACATTTCAGGGCGGCGGCAGCCAAGACGCCTTCGGGCGCGCCACCGGAGCCCATGTAAATATCAATGCCGGTGATGTCGGGTTCGGCACAATGCATCACACCGGCCACATCGCCATCGGTAATCAGCCGGATAGCGGCACCGGTGGTGCGCAGCTCGTCTATCATTTCGTCATGGCGCGGACGTTCCAGCACACAAACCGTGATGTCGGCCATTTCACAGCCCTTGGCGGCGGCCAATGCCTTGATCCGCTCCGCCGGCGACATATCCAGCGTTACCACATCGGTTTCATAACCCGGCCCGACAGCCAGTTTATCCATGTAAACATCGGGCGCGTGCAACATGGATCCGCGCGGGGCCATGGCAATCACAGTCAACGCATTTGGCATGTCTTTGGCAGTCAGGGTAGTGCCCTCAAGCGGGTCCAGCGCGATGTCAAGGCCGGGGCCGGTTCCGGTGCCAACCTCTTCGCCGATAAACAGCATCGGTGCCTCGTCGCGTTCGCCTTCGCCAATCACAATCACGCCGTTGATGTCCAGCAAGTTCAGCTGGGTGCGCATGGCGTCAACCGCGGCCTGATCCGCCGCCTTTTCATCCCCGCGCCCCACCAGTTTGGCTGATGCCAATGCGGCTGCTTCGGAAACGCGGGCCAAGCCCAAGGATAACAGGCGGTCCTGAAATTCGGTTTGTTCGCTCATAATTTTAAGATCCTAAACAGTTTCAATGCGGATTGTGACGGGGTTTGAGGCCAAAACACCGGTAGCCGCAAAGCTTTTGATCGCGATATCCAGTGAATCGCGGGTGGTTTTATGGGTGACGATCAGCACAGGCGCGCTGGTTTGTTCGTGGCCGTACTGGCGCATGCGGTCGACAGAAACGCCGGCCTCGCCCAGGGCTGTGGCGATTTTGGCCAATGCGCCGGGTTTGTCGTGCAGATCCATGCGCAAATAATACGGTGCAGGGGTGGTGGATTTGGCAGCTTTTGCACATTCCAGTGTTTTGGCCGGCTGACCAAAGGTGCAAACCCGAATGCCCCGCGCAATATCCAGCACATCCGACATCACAGCCGAGGCGGTTGGCCCTTCGCCAGCACCCGCGCCACGCAGCACGATCTGGCCGACGTGATCGCCCTCAATCACCACCATATTTGTGCCGCCTTCCAACTGGCCCAGCGGGCTGTCGGCGGGCACCAGACAGGGCGACATGCGTTGTTCCAGCCCGCGCGCGGTCATCTGGGCCACGCCCAGCAGTTTTATCCGAAAGCCCATGTCGGCGGCCTGAGTGATGTCCTCAATGGTGATCTGGCCAATGCCTTCCAGATCAACGCCGTCAAAGGCAACCTGTGTGCCAAAGGCGATCGAGGCCAGCAAGGCCAGCTTGTGACCGGCATCAATGCCACCAACGTCCAGATTGGGATCGGATTCCAGATAACCCAGCTGGTTTGCTTCCTCGAACACCTGATCATAGGGCAATCCGGTGCTTTGCATTCTGGTCAGGATGTAATTGCAGGTGCCGTTCATCACGCCCATCACACGTTCAATCTGATTGCCCGCCAGACCTTCGGTCAGGGCCTTGACCACCGGAATGCCACCGGCAACAGCCGCCTCAAAGCGGATCACGCGGCCAGCATTTTCCGCCGCAATCGCCAGTTCCTGACCGTGCAGGGCCAGCATGGCCTTGTTGGCGGTAACCACGTCTTTGCCCGCCGCAATCGCGGCCTCGGTTGCGGCCTTGGCGGGGCCATCAGCGCCGCCCATCAATTCAACAAACACATCCACATCGTCGCGCTTGGCCAGCGCAACAGGATCATCTTCCCAAGCATAAGCGGACAGGTTCACGCCGCGATCCTTGTCTTTGGAACGGGCTGAAACGGCCGTGATGACCACAGGGCGGCCGGTGCGGGCGGTTAGTAAATTGGCCTTTTGGCGTATAATTTTAACGACACCGGCACCGACAGTGCCCAGACCGGCAATTCCAAGACGTAAAGGTTCGGTCATTTTTCAGCACTCCAATGGCAATTTATGTTGCTGTTTACCTAGCGATTATTGCGTTTGGTTGCAACGCGCCAAATTGCCTATCTGTGGCGTTTTATCGCTGCACGCAGGCGGGCGCGGGTTTGGCGGTCAATCACGGGGTTCCGCAGCCGGCTGGCGCGCGATTTCAGGCTGGCGGCGCGGGTCTTTAGGCTTGAAACTGTTTGTGGGCTGATTTGCACATCGGCCGCCCCGGCAATGATCTGGCTGATGGGCACCAGCGTTGGATAACCGGCTTTGCGCGCCGCCGGGCTGATGGCGTCGTCCAGTTCGGGGAAATTGCTGCATCCGGCCAGCAAAACCGTGGCAGACAGAAAAAAAACGGCAGTAAGGCGCATGGTTTGCAAAATTCCCAAAAAGACTTGTCGTTAATATAGCCCTGCAAACGGGTTTATGACAAGCGGGGCTTTGAAATGAATGTGTGTTCCGTTAGACAGCGGTTATGGCACGTAAAACAGGTTCACATTCAGAAGTCACCGGTCCCAAGGTGCGTCAGGCGGCCTCAACGCTGTTTGCCCGCCACGGCTATGCGGCCGTTTCAATGCGGCAAATTGCGGCCGAGGTCGGGGTGCAGGCCGGTGCGCTGTATTTATACACACCTGACAAGCAGACTTTGCTGTTTGATTTGATGCGTCAGCATATGCAGGATCTGCTGGGTGCGTGGCAGGATTGTGCCAAGGGTACGTCGGCAATTGAGCAGTTAGAGGCATTTGTGCGGTTTCACATCGGCTTTCATCTGGAGCGACCGGACGCGGTTTTTATTGCTTATATGGAATTGCGCAACCTGACGGCGGAAAATTTTGCAGTGATTGAAAAATTGCGCAAGCAATATGAAGATGCGCTGGAAAATATTTTACGAAACGGGCTGGCCGAGGGGGAATTCAGCATTCCCGACACCAAACTGGCGATGATGGCGCTGATTGCCATGTTAACCGGTGTGAACACGTGGTTTCGCGAAGGCGGGCGGCTTTCGCGGCGAAAAGTCGAAGAAATATATTGCGATATGGCGCGAAAGGCGGTCGTTGGCTGATCTGCTCTCGATCTTTGCGCGCAATGTCTGTAGAGCAGCCGCGACTTTAAAGGGAATGAAGATGTCTGATACTGAAATTCTGGCAACGGTTATGCCGTCGCCGTTCCGCCGGTTTGCCGGATTGGCAATGCTGGTAATACTGGGCGCAATGCTGGTTTATGTGGCGCTGGCCACCCCGCCTGCGTCACTGGTTTGGCGCATTGTGCTGTTGGGGCTGGGGGGGCTGATTTTATGGCTGGCCGATAAAATGCGCCGCGCCACGCAAAACGGGGTTGTGTTAACGCATGATGAATTGCGCACAACGGACGGTTTGGTTCTGGTGCGGCTTAAAGATGCCGAGGCCGTGGTGCGTGGATCATTTTCAATCAAGCCGTCAAACGGGTTTTCAGTCCTGACAAAACAGCGCCAGCCGCGCGGCTGGGCTCCGGGGCTTTGGTGGCGGGTTGGTAAACGGGTTGGTGTTGGCGGGGTGACAGCCGCATCGCAGGCAAAATTCATGTCGGAAGTTTTGGCGGTGCAGCTGTCAAGACGTGACAATCAGGATTGAATTAACGGGTTTGGACAGAGCGTAGGCCGGGCCTCAATTCAAACAACTTTCCCAGCATGGCGGTATAAAACGTGGGCGGGTGGCGACGAAATTGTTAATATCGTAATCTGGAATTCCCACATTGAAAGGCGCGTGATACTGCATCCGTGTTTGCACGATAAATAGGTTATCACCATGTCCCATAAGTGGGATTTTGTCTGTTATTTCATTCAGAGTACCATCTGTCAGATCGTCAAATACACCAATTCCGTGCGACCAGTTCAGTATATGGGTGCCGTCATCATCATTATCCGGGTCTTCGGTGTCAAATTGCACCAAGGTAACACGAATTGATGTCGGGAAATCGCTATCGACCAGAAAATCATAGGTGGTTTTCAGGCCAGCAATGAAATCCCCGTCAACGGTCGGAGTTATTCGTGAAACCATATCGCTGATAGTATAAGATGCTTTCAGGTTCACACTTTTGAGGCGGTAAGCATCAAAATAAACCAGCATCGAGATTAAAAATAGCGCCAGCACGGGTACAACAGTAACGACTTCGACCATGATTGTGCCATCTTCGCGGTGGCGGAAATTGCGGATTTTCTTGATAAGATACTTCATTCCCATATTCCTTATGATGGCTCGTTTACAAAGGCTGAACTGGCAACAATCGCATAGCCGCCCAACTCTGCAATATGTAGTTGAATGCCAAGCTGCGTGGTCGGGAACATTGGCTCGATTACGGCGCAGACACGCACCAGCATCAGTTCGTGCGCAGCCCCCAGTTCAAGCTCTACAACCGGATCAATCGGCTCCGAGCGCTCTTTGCAGGTCACATCGGAACCAAGCGGTTCCCATGTTGTTGTGCTGACAGGGCGCAGCTCGATCAGCAGGCTGGTCATGCAATCTGGCAATATGCTTGAATTGCCGCAAATCCGGGTTCTGAGTTCGTTTTGCAAATCTGCTGGTTCTACATCGGATAATTTACCCAGCCGCAAATCCCGAACTGTTATGTCTACAGCACGCTCTAGCGACACTTGCCGGATTTTTATCATAGAGACTTCAAAGGTGGCAAAAAACAAGGTTAGCAGAGCTGGAAACAAGATAACAAACTGGATTGTCGAGTTCCCGTCTTCGCGCCGTTTCAGACGTCTCCATATTTTGACTATTTCCCAGATCATTTGATTAACCTCAGGTTGTTTATTTGGGATGCGATGGCTGCAAAGGCTTCGGATATTTCGACACCTTCAACCCGATAGAAATGCGCGTCGGTGCTGGCACATGACATCAATTTTGCGGCATTATCGTCTTCAACCTCAAAGCCGATTGTGTACATTGTAACATCATTGTTTTTTGCTGCAGTGCAGATATTGGCCATGCGGTTATCTTTTTCGTCCCAGGCAATCCGGCTAAAATGATCGTTCCAGCCAGA
>DOHJ01000128.1:0-2080 GCA_003535335.1 Paracoccaceae bacterium
AGATGACCATTCCTCTGCGCCTGCTGTTACCAACAGGCTCTAGCTGCCAACCCGAACCTTCGGGGCCAAAACGACCCCGGGGCATAACACCCCGCGAGGTTCCTATTTGGCATTGCTCCCGGTGGGGCTTGCCGTGCCGGTCCTGTTGCCAGTCCCGCGGTGGGCTTTTACCCCACCGTTTCACCCTTACCTGTGCAGGCACAGGCGGTCTGTTTTCTGTGGCGCTTTCCCTTGGGTTTCCCCAGCCGGGCGTTACCCGGCACCGTTGTTTTGTGGAGTCCGGACTTTCCTCGCGGTGTTGCCACCACGCGGCCATCCAGCCATCCGCGCATATGGCGTATTTAGGTATTCATTGGGGGGGCGTCAACGGGGAAACGCAAGGCCAGATCCAGTGCAATTTCCCTGTCGGTTTCATCCAGCGGTCCCGTGGCCCATGGGCGAAACCGCAGCCGAAACGCCGCCAGCAAGCTTTCCTGGTCTGCATCGGCTGTCATACCAAACTGTTTTAACACATCAACAAAACCGGTGTTGCCGCAAGGTTTCCGGCCCAGTTTTGGCCAAACAGACAAGCGAGATTTTGCCAACCGGCACCAGTCAAATCGCCCACCCGGATCAATCTTGCGCCCCGGTGCCATATCCGAATGGCCAATGACACGCTCCGGCGCAATATTCCAACGCTGCATAATTCCCGCCAACAAGATTTCAAGGGCAGCCATTTGCGGCTCGCAAAACGGCGAATATCCGCAATTATCCAGCTCAATTCCAATCGATCTGGAATTCACATCCGTAACCGCCCCCCAGCAGCCGGCACCGGCATGCCATGCGCGCATATCTTCGCTAACCATTTGAAATACATCACCAGTTTTAGAAATCAGATAATGCGCCGAAACTTCGTATTGGGCATTGCAAAGCCGCGCCAGTGCCGCATCTGCCGTTTGCATTGCAGTGTAATGCAGCACAACCATATCCGGCTGTGCCCCATCACGGCGCTTATTGAAATTGGGGCTGGGAGTATCTTTGCAGATCACCTTGCTTCAGCGGGGATAGCAGGGCGCGAAACCGCTGCTTTTCTGGCATTTCGAAACGGTCTTGGATCCCATCCGCAAGCAAAACCGTCGCCATCAGGATCAACCCCGTTCCGGTCTTTACGCGGCCCGCCATTTTTCAGAAAATCCGCTTGTGCCATGTCCGAAGACACATATTTTTGGCAATTTTTAGCATAACGTGACTGAGAAGCCCCCGATGCGCGCTTATAAACCGATTCACCAACCCGGTTAGTGGTTGAAAGGGCGTAATTCACCAAAGTTGCACCTTGGCTACTGCCGCCAGTGGGCACATTTGTTGGCGCAATCACCACATATTGCTCTTTTTGACGTGCGAGGCGTTCTTTGTCGCTTTCGATCGATTCACGGCCGGAAACTGCATCAAAATCCTGCTCGTCAGAAATGCCGAGATTGTTGCTATTTGCCGGTTTGGTTTGTGTGCTTGTTGGCGTTTCACCTGAAACAACACCGCCTGATTGGGGTTTTTGACGCTGCAATTCAGCTTCGCGGGCTGCGCGCTGCTGCTCATAGCTGGAATAGCTGCCAAAACCGACACCTGCACCGGAATCCGGCACCTTTGCGTTACAAGCCCCAAGGGCCAAAACCATCACGGCTGGAACAAAATACTGCATTAAATTTACCTCTACCCTTTTAGCCTGTCAGGCTGATTACCACCATTTATCCGGTTTGGAAACAAAACCTGCTGCGGTTTCAAGCGCATAGGCGAAATTTAGCAAATCGGCCTCTTGCCACGGGCGGCCAATCAGCTGCAAACCCAAAGGCAAGCCTTGTTTGTCCAGACCCGTCGGAACCGCAATTGCGGGCAAACCGGCAAGGTTCACGGTGACTGTGAAAACATCGTTCAGATACATTTGCACCGGATCCGCATCGGCCATTTCGCCCAGCCCGAAAGCCGATGACGGTGTGGCCGGTGTCAGGATTGCGTCAACGCCCTGATTGAACACCTTTTCAAAGTCCTGTTTGATCAGATTGCGCACCCGACGGGCGCGATTGTAATAGGCGTCATAAAAACCGGC
>DOHJ01000128.1:2434-2627 GCA_003535335.1 Paracoccaceae bacterium
ATCATCACGCGGCGCTGCACCTCATGGCCAAACCCTTCGGCGCGGGTTTTGGCGTACATATCGTCGATGCCTTCGCCTGCCGCCAGCGTAGCGCGGTGGCCATAGCGCACCCCGTCGTAACGGGCCAGATTTGAGGATGCCTCGGCCGGCGCAATCACATAATATGCCGGCAGGGCGTATTTGGTGTGGGGCA
>DOHJ01000064.1:0-8741 GCA_003535335.1 Paracoccaceae bacterium
GCATCGGCAGCAGGTGCTTCAGGTGTTGTTTGTGCGATTGCCGTGCTGCCTAAGGCAACAAAGGATGCAAGTGTAATAAGTTTTAAAAAATCGGGCATGTTTCTTTCCATGTTGATACTGTTAGATTGATGTCCATCTATCATGCCAAATAGTCATTGTCAGGTCAGATTAACAGGTAATAAATTGTGTAAGGCTGTTTTTTGCTAATAAAGCCGTCAACAAAAGAAAAAAGAGCCGTAAATCAGGCTCTTTTTTCAATAACTCTCCCCGTCGGACTGGCCGACTTGTAATTGAGATAACGATACGGCGTATTGTCGCACGGGTCAACTTTAATGTTTTGAAATTGGTTTGGTTCGAGATTTGAGAAAAAAAAGGCCGCACTGATATCAGCGCGGCCAGTCTAACAGGGAGGAAGTATGTTTAGCCGAAGAGGACGAGACGACTAAACGCAAGTTTCATAATGACACAGACATCTTAACAATCAGCTAAAGCCGCTTTGAAATACCCCAAAAATCTTAGCCATACGATATCGCCGCCTTTGCCTGCTCTTCAAACCAGACTGCCATTTTTTTATAAGGCACCGGTCCATGGCTGATACGCGCAACGCCCAGATCCGCCAACACAGTCGCATTTGGCGCGTGGGGCAGGGCCAGAATGTTAATCGCAAGAGGGCACTGGGCACACAGCTGCTTGATTAAAAGCGCATCGGTCAAGCCGGGCGCGAAAAAGCCGTTTGCACCAGCACCGCCGTAGGCTGTCGCACGCTCCAGTGCCTGATCCAGTAGATCGGCGTGTTCTGCGGGTTTTGCTTTTAAAAACAAATCGGTGCGCGCATTTAGAAATATGTTTGAACCTGCTCTGTCTGCAGCTTCGCGCGCGGCTGCAACACGCCGGCTCTGGATTTCAATAGTGTGTAAATCTTGGCCACCGACAATCTGATCTTCAAAATTAAACCCAACCGCGCCGGTCTTTAGAACTTGGGTAACAGTATCGGCCACCACACTGGTTTTCACCCCGTATCCACCCTCGATATCTGCCGTGACCGGTAGGTCAACCGCACCGACAATTCGCCGTAAATTTTCCAACATCAGAGGCAACGGGATTTTTTCACCATCGGCAAACCCATGCGCCATTGCCACCGGAAAACTGCCCGTGGCAATGGCCTTGGCCCCGCTTGATTGCACAATTTTGGCCGTTCCCGCATCCCAGACATTAAACAAAATAACCGGATCGGATTTGATGTGCAGTGATTTGAAGGTATCGGCAGGTGTCATGGTTTTGTCCTTTGATTTAAAAAATTAACGTCCTTTGAAAAAACCGCCCAGAATACCGCGCACGATGCGCCGGCCTGTGGTGCCTTTTAATTCTTTCAAAATAACCCCGCCAATCGCGCTGCCCCAGCTATCGCTTTTTCGGGTTTTACGCGAGGTCGAGCGACTAACCCGCGTGCCGCTATACCTGCGACCGGCTTTGTATTCGCGCAAGGCCAGATCGGCCTCTTCTTCGGCTTTTTCAGACTCCTCTGCCGCTTTGGCAGCACCCTGCGCGCGTTTTTGCAACATTTCAAAGGCCGATTGACGATCAAGTCTGGTCTCGTATTTTCCGGCCAGCGGAGAGGCCGCAATAATCGCATCGCGCTGTTGTTTTGAAATCGGACCAAGTTGCGAGCAGGGCGGGCGGATCAGGGTGCGCTCAACCACGCCGGGGATACCTTTTTGCTGCAACATCGAGGTCACCGCCTCGCCGACGCCAACCTCGCGAATGGCAGCCTCGGTAGAAAACCGCGGATTGCCGCGGTAGGTTTCAGCCGCCTGTTTTAGCTGTTTTCGATCGCGCGAGGTGTAGGCGCGCAAGGCGTGCTGGATGCGATTTCCCAGCTGGCCCAAAATATCTTCGGGGATGTCGCGCGGGTTCTGGGTGACAAAATAAACCCCGACACCCTTTGAGCGGATCAGGCGGGCAACCTGTTCGATTTTGTCGATCATCGCCTTTGGCGCGCCGTCAAACAGCAAATGGGCCTCATCAAAAAACAGAACCAGTTTGGGCTTGTCCGGATCGCCGACTTCGGGCAGTTCCTCGAATAATTCGCTCAGCAGCCAGATCAGGAAAGTGGCGTATAATTTCGGCGCGGCCATTAAAGTCTCAGAGGCTAAAATGTTAATACGCCCGCGCCCGTTTTCATCAAGCAACATCATATCGGCCAATTCAAGCGCCGGTTCGCCAAATAAATTAGCCCCGCCTTGATTTTCCAAGACCAAAAGCCGGCGCTGAATGGCACCAACCGAAGCAGACGAAACATTGCCATATCGCAGGCCAATTTCCTTGCCGTTTTGACCAACCCAAACCAGTAAGGCTTGCAAGTCGGACAAATCCAGCAGCGGCAGGCCCTGTTCATCGGCCACCCGAAAGGCGATGTTCAACACGCCTTCCTGTGCTTCGGATAATTCCAGCAGCCGCGAGATCAGCAGCGGGCCCATTTCGGCCACTGTGGTGCGGATTGGATGGCCTGATTTGCCAAATAAATCCCAGAAAATCACGGGGAATGCCTGATAATTATAATCGCTAAAGCCGATGGTTTCGGCCCGGCTGCTAAAGGCCTCGTGCAATTTGAAATCTTTGGAACCGGCCACGGCCAGCCCGGCCAGATCGCTTTTGACATCGGACATGAAAACCGGAACACCTGCCGTGGACAGTTCTTCGGCCAAGATTTGCAAGGTTACGGTTTTGCCGGTTCCGGTTGCGCCGGCAATCAGCCCGTGTCGGTTGGTGTATTTCAACAGCATTTCCTGTGGCGTGCTATAATTTTCGCCACCGCCGCCAATAAAAATCCGATCTTCGCCCACTTTGCTTTCCCCGCGACTGCTTTTGCATTGGGATGAGAAATACAGTGTTAAGCATGATTACAAAAGCGGATTTTTGTAGCATTTGCGTTTAGGTATCCATTTTGGGGAAATCACAGAACTTCAGACAATTTGGCGCAGCTAAATGGCTTGAAATTTCCATCGTTAAGTTGAATAGTAAAACTGGTCCATAAGTTTAAAAAACGCGCGATTAATGGAAACCGGATAGTAGCGAGGGCGTAAAAATGCCAAGCAATCTCACAATTTTAGTGGCAACTGCCAGTGTTGGTTGCGCAATTGCCGTTGCAGGTTCAGTTGCTGTTTCTGGACAAACACTTGAAGCGCAAGAGCTGACATTTGAAAGTGTTGAAAGCTTGGGAGAAGCGCTGTTTTTTGATGTGAATCTGTCAAAGAACCGCACCCAGTCTTGTGCCACCTGCCATGATCCCGAGCATGGTTTTGTCGATGTGCGCACTACACGGGCCGGGCAGGCATTTTCACTGGGGGATGACGGGCATTCTTTGGGTGATCGCAATGCGCCCACGGCGGCCTATGCAATGTTTTCGCCGCGGTTTCACAAAAACAAAGCGGGCGAATATGTTGGTGGACAGTTTTTAGATGGCAGCGCGGCTGATTTGGCTGAACAGGCAGGTGGCCCGCCATTAAACCCGATTGAAATGGGCATGCCAGACAAGGCTTCGGTTGTGGCCCGTTTGCGCGAAGATGACGATTATGTTGCCGCATTAGAGGCCTATTTCGGGGCCGATGTATTTGATAACCCCGATGACGCCTATCTGGCCATGACCAAAAGCATTGCAGCTTTTGAAATGACGCCCGAATTCGCGCCGTTTGACAGCAAATATGACCGTTATTTGCGCGGTGAATACAAAATGACAGATCAGGAAGAATTGGGCAAACTGCTGTTTTTCTCCGAGCAATTTACCAATTGTAACCTGTGCCATCAGCTGCATAGATCTCCGATTGCGGCGCAGGAAACCTTTAGTGATTATAAATTTTACAACATCGGCGTGCCAACCAATGTTGCGGGGCGCGCAGCCAATGGTGTGCCGCTTGAAACGGTGGATACCGGCCTGATGGGCAATCCCAAGGTCGGGGATCTGGCTCAAAAGGGAAAATTTCGCACCTCGACCTTGCGCAATATTGCTGTCACCGGACCTTACATGCATAATGGTGTTTTTACTGATTTACGCACGGTGGTTTTGTTTTATAACCACTATAATTCCTCAGCCAAAGCACGACAAATTAACCCCGAAACCGGCAAAAACTGGGGTGCGCCCGAATTTTCTGAAACTCTGGCTGTGAAAGAATTGACCCACGGCCCCGCACTGGATGATCGGCGCGTTGATGCGATCGTGGCTTTTATGGAAACCCTGACCGATGAACGCTATGAGCATTTGCTAAACGACTAGCGTTCTACTTTCCATTTGAGGAAATGATTTTTGAAACCATTTGGCCAATAATCTTGCTGGCCTTCAGGGACGGATGGATCATGTCAATCGCGTGAAAGGAACGGTCTCCATGCGGCACCAAATCCGCCAGTGACAGAAAATAGACGCCTTCGTTTTGTTGCGCCATTTTGTTAATCCGGCTTTCAAATTCATCGCCTTCATCCTTACAGCTCTCGATTGGAGATCCCACACCGGGGCTTCGTAAATATCCGACATAAATCACTTTGGCACCGGTTCTGCGCAGTTTGGAAACCAGCCTTGGTACTTCGCCGCTTGCCCCGCTTGCCGAAATCATCCGCCTTATTTTTCGGTCACATTTGTTGCAACCACAGCCCAGCATCAGATCATTGCCACCGCCGCTTAGAACGACCCAATCCCAATTACCTTTGCGATATTGTTTAGAAATGTTCAGCCCCAAAGCACCGGAAATCGGAAGCTTGTAAATTATGCGTGCCCCGACGACGGAATTATTAACCACCTTTTGGCCAAGGGTCGCTTCAATAGAATGCGCAACGGCGCGGCGCGAAATAGAATGGGCCGCAAGCAGGCTGTCACCCATAACAAGGATGCGGGAATTCATATCGCGCGCCATGCTGGCGGGGGCCATGAATAACAATGCAAAAACCGTTATAGTTTTCAGTATATTTGTTTTCATATTTACACTAATTTTAAGCATGAATCTTCCTACGACATCATTGTAAATAAATCGTTTATTTTGATTCTATGGCAAAATTACGGCCCGACTTTACATTCCTGGCCAATATTCAGGCATGGCTTAGATCGAGACAATGTGATTGTCCCAAGCGCGCTGCGTTACGCTAAGCAGGCTGAATTCATCCGGTGAAATACGGTGCAACGCGCCATTGCCATCGCTGGCTAAAAAACCGGCCCCCAAATCACGTAACCCGCAAACATCCCGACGTTTCCAGTGACCGATATAATCCCCGTTTCGGGTGTAAAAATGCACCTGCGCACCACGAGGCGACGTAATCGCGACCGTATCGCCAACACCGTTATAAGACACCGATCCGGCATAGCCTTTCATCCCCATCTGGCGGGCAAAAGGAGCCTCTAACAATTTTGGCGCGCTGCCGCGTTTATGTAGGCCTAAAAGCGGCGTAACCTCGGATAAATCACCCTGCCATTGCATGGCAAAGGCCACAGTTCCATCGGCATGAATATCCATGTGGCGGATTGAGTTTTGGTGCAAATCAGGCTCCAGCTCAACCAGCTCCAAAATGCCCTTGATCGGGTCAACATAGGCCAGATTGGGCTGCATTACATCCAGATTCAGCTTTTCGCGGCCCTTGTCGGGATGGGTTAAAATGCCGCCATTGGCCACCACCAAAATATCATCGTCAGGCAGTTTTCGCAGCTCGTGCGGACCAATGCCGCCGGTGGGTTGTTCGCCAATGCGTTTATAGCCGGATTTGCGCGACCAAAAGCCGATCACGCCACGCCCTTTGGTGAAATCATTTTCCGGGGTGCAGAGCGTATCACCGTCGCTTAGGAAAACCCCGTGGCCGTTGAAATGCCGCCCCTTTGGCGCTTGCATTGTTGCCATGATCTCGCCGTTGACACAGTTAATCACCAGCGCATAGGTTCCCGGGCGTCGGGCAAAGGCAACGGCTTCGGGTGCGGTGGGGTGGCCACAGGCGGCATGACCACGACCGGGCAGGGGGATGCGAAATAAATCCTGACCATCACGGCCCAGACCGACCATGATAAATGTCCCGTCAGCTTCGCGGGCGGCGGCCAGATAGGCCGGATTGCCCGCGTCAGCCCAGCTCAGGCGCGGGATTGCTGATGCGGCCAGTAATCCGGCCAAAAAACCACGGCGGCTATTTACCATTGTCAGTCTCCGTCAAGCGCATTAAATCCGGCCACAACCCCCAGATGCGCACCAAGCTCGGCGTTGACCATTTCATGGGTCGCGCCAACCATTTGCTGTAGCGAACCCAGCTGGAAATTCGCCGAATTTTCCTGAATTCTGGCAAATACATCGTCATCCAGTTTTTTGGCGTAAGCGATGGTTGAATCGAATAACTCCATAGATTCCCATGCGTGACCATCCGCCAGAATAGTTGCCATTTCCCTAAGGGATTCAAGTGAAATAATGACATTTCGCAGGCTGCGATTTGAACGCCATGCCTCGGCCCGTTTCGGGCGGCGGTGCTGGAATTTATGCAAAGGCCGGCCCAGTTGTTGACGGTGGATATATTCAAGCCCACCCAGCAGGCTGGTAAATAGCACTTGCGGGCCTTCTTTTTCAGTCAGGAAAGTCTGGTTTCCTTCGGCCCCCGAGTTGCGCAACAAATCGGCATATCCACCCAGCCAGCCAGCATGGGTTTGCAAAGCGATCCGCGATAGATCCTTGGTGATGGCGCGCACCAGATCACAGCTGTAACTGTCGGCGCTGAAATTTGAAAATTTATCGTCATAAAGCAGCTGCTCCAGCGCAAAAAACCCGCGAGTGGCAACAGAATATCCGGCGAATAATTTGGCGTCATACACCACCGGGTTTTCATCTTTGATCATCTTGAACAGGATTTTCGGAATTTTGCCTTTTTTGTCGGGCCAAAAGACCGTCGCCAGAACCTCGCCGCTACTTTCAAGTGGTCCAAAACGGATGTGGCTGATGCGCACCCATGCATCAAAACTGTGGTGGAAGGCAGCCTTCATGCCCTTGGGGGTGCAATCTTTTTGTGCGGAAATGGCTAAATTCGCCGTGCTTTGGGTGAAGGCCGCAGTGTTGGCGATGATATATTTATCAATCACCATGTTAATATCGGCCAGTGCGGGGGTGCCCAGCAGGGCAAGAATAAGCAGAAGGCGGCGGGGCAGAAATTTTCGCATTTACAGACTCTCCAAAAATTTAATCAGCGCGTCGCGGTCGGCCTTGGGCATTTCAACAACGGTTTGCTGGGCTGCTGCTGCCTCGCCACCATGCCATAAAATGGCTTCCATCAGGCTTCTCGCCCGTCCGTCGTGCAAAAAATAGGTATGCCCGACGGTTTGTTCGGTTAAACCAATACCCCAAAGCGGCGGCGTGCGCCACTCATAACCATTCGCGCGCGCTTCGGGGCGGTGATCGGCCAGACCTTCGCCCATATCGTGCAGCAACATATCGGTGTAGGGCCAAATCAGCTGGAAACTTTGCTCGGGTCGATCCTCAAGCCGGTGGGTGACAAATTTTGGCCGGTGGCAATCAATACAACCGGATTGATAGAACATTTGCTTGCCGCGCAAAACGGTGGGATCATCGACGTTGCGCCGCATCGGAACGGCAATATTTTTGGCATAAAACGCAACCGCGTCCATGCCAGCGGCGGGAATTTCCAGATCGCCGTTGACCTCGGAATTTCCATCAGGGGCCTTTAGGCAATCGGGCTGGTTCTGGGTGCATTCACCATAGCCTTGCGGGAACATCGGGGACGAAATGCCGATATCGCTATGAAACGCACTGGCGGACTGCATGTAAACCGTGGCCGTGCCTGCCTTGTGGCCAAAACGGCCCAACATCGGCTCGCCCCAGACCTCGGACATGACAATCTGGGCGCGGCCGGAAATTCCGTCACCATTTGCATCATCCGGATCGGCAAAGGCGATGATGGTTTCCGAGGGGATTGATTCCAGCAGGCCAAGGCCGATCATTTGCTGGCCAACGCGCGGTGAAATCATCAGGTCGGGGTGCAGTGGCCCGTGACCCATATTTTCAATCGAATAACTGGGATCGCGTAAACTGACGGTTTCGCCGCCGGCCAGTTCAATTTCGATTTCCTCATAGCTTATAACCGGATCTCCTTCGCGATTAACCCCGCCAACCGAAACATTTTGTAACTGTCTGCCATAGGTCGGCTCGGGGCTGTCGACGATGTAATCTTCGATGTCATCCATGCTGGGGCCACCGGGAATGGAAAGACGCAAAAAGAACGAGCGCGGTGTTTCACCGTCTTTGGGTGGTTTTCCGCGGCCGGCATTGGGATGGCAGCGGCCACAGGATCGGGCGTTGTAAATCGGCCCAACCCCGTCGGATGCTTTGGTCGAGGCCGGCGAGGAGACCCAGAGTTTTTCAAATAATGCCTCGCCCAGCAGGAATTCCATCTTGCGATCAAAGGCCATATTTGCCGAGGGTGGTTTGAATACTTTTTCCGATTTGGTTGCCGGCGAAGTTGCGCCACCTGCCGATAAGCTTTCGAACGGCTCGGCTTTGGAAAAATCGGTGGTGGGCTGCATGATTGCGGCAATGCGGGCGCGTTCGGATTTGGTGCGCTCAATCGGATACAGGTGCTGGTCATGGCCCAGCGGCACAGCGGTTCTCTGGCTGGCGGTGGATACTGTTGCAACTGTAATTGCCGTCAGTAACAAAAGCGGGCGCAGTGCCATATTTCAATCCTTAAATTCGGTGTGCGCGTTTCGTGATGTTTAGCCA
>DOHJ01000064.1:9157-11843 GCA_003535335.1 Paracoccaceae bacterium
TTTGCGCCGCCATTTCCGATTGGTTATTCAAGTATTATTTACTCGAAAACAGCTTTTGGGTTGTCCAGGCTGTCGGAACCTTCAATTTCGATAGCCGCAAGGCCAAGAGCAGCAGTCGCACGCTCGATCGATTTTGTTTGGGTTACCAGCGCGTCAACACCACCGTTGATCAGGCCGGCACCAGCTTCGCTGTTTGGCTCCAGCATCATGTCGTAGGAAAAACCACCTTCGGCAGCAGTTTTGATACGGCCAAGCGCGATTACCGATTTCTTCAGGTTGGTAACCAGTTCGGCGTTTACACCTGCATCAGCAGCTTCGACCAATGAAGCAAGTGAAGCACCGGAAACAACTGTTCCGTCAACCCGTGTGTATTCACCCAGATAAACATTGCGGATACCTACGCCATTAAAGAAGTGGCTGTTGTGTGTGTTGTCGGAGAAGCAATCATGCTCTTCTTCCGGATCATTCAGCATCAGGCCCAGTTTCATGCGCTCGCCGCCAGTTTCGCCGTAAGAAAGCGAACCCATGCCAGTCAGCATTGCTGTGATACCGGCAGTTTCGTCCATGGTTACAGCTTTGCGTGCGTCGCCGCCGTCAGCCCATTGTGCTGTCATCCATTCCAGATCGGAAACCAGCAAATCAGTCAGAACAGTCAGCAGTTCACCACGACGATCGCAATTGCCGTTTGTGCAGGCATCGCCAGCAGCATAGTCAGTCCATGAACGCTCACCAGCGCCGTGATCCCAGCCGCTTTTGTCTTGACCCCAAAGCAGGAATTCGATGGCATGATAACCGGTTGCAACGTTGGCTTCATTTTCGCCAGCTTCGTGCAGCGTGTCTGACAGCAGTTCAGCCGTGATTTTAGTTGCATCAACTTTTTCGCCGGAAATTTCGAACATCGGGTTTGCAACAATGTTCAGAACCGCCAGTGGATTTTCGTCAGTTGGGCCGCCGTATGCTTCGTTTGTGTAATCCAGCAGACCTTCGTCCAGTGGCCATGCGTTTACTTTGCCTTCCCATTCGTCAACGATCACGTTGCCAAAACGGTAAACTTCGGTTTGTTGGTAAGGAACGCGCGCCATCAGCCATGCGTCTTTAGCAGCTTGCTGGGTTTCAGCGGACGGGTTTGCAACGAATGCGTTTACGGCAGCTTGCAATTTTTTAGCAGTTTTCAGGCTGTCGCCGTATCCGGCGTGGGCGATGTTGGCATATGTGTCCAGTACGGCGCCTTTATCGGCCAATACCGGCATTGCCGTCAAAGCAGTGGCGGCAAGGGCAGCTGTAATCAGTTTTCTCATGGTATATCCCTCTTGTTTTGTTGGTGGTCGTAATAGTTTAGTAATTAGGTCGTGATTTACGTGGTTCCAGCCTTAAGGTCAAGCATTTGATCTGGCTTTGCACACGATTAAGTAGATGTTCCTGTCGCTTATTGTAGCAGCTATAGTGCTGTTTTTAAATAATTATTGCGTTGCTTTTGGCATTGGATGGGTTGGGCCTGGTGATGATCTGCCGATTGACGAATGCGGGTATGGCAAACCCAAGCCTGCCATGTTGGAAAAAACCTGACCACAGATAGCAGCGGTTGCGATAATCTGTTCGGTTTTCTCACTGTCAAACAGATGCAATCCAAAGGTCATGGCATCATGCGAATTTCCGCTGCAAGATGCCGCAACGAAATGGGCAAAGGCACATTCATCGCCGCCAAAACAAACGCATTGTTCATCGTGGCGCAGCAGCGGGCGCCGGGCATAAAACTGCACGGCATCCATCAGGCCTGTAAATGAAACCATGGCTTTTTTGGCAGACCGATTGCTTAGCTGGTTGTGAAAATCACGCCAGATCCGGTCCTGTTTGCCCGAAAACCATAGCCGCAAATAGCGGATCGCAGCCAATTCAACTGGTGGTAATTCGGCCAACACACCAACGGGTGCACCACCGCGAGCCTGCCGGTTCCGATTACTTACAGTCATTTTGTCAGGATCAGCTTGCCTGCCCGGGTAATGCGCAGAAAATAGGTCTGGTCATTCAAAACGATTTGCGCTTGCACGCCATCCTGAGTCAGATCCTTTGCGTCATAAGTCGGCAATGTCTCTGTGCGTTGCATTTGTTTAGGTGTTGCCGTCATGGCAGAATGCGCGTTCATGGTGTGCCCTCGATGCGGTCCAGCAGGGATGCAATCCGTTGTTCGTTTGGAAACAAACCCTGCATTAAAAAATCTGCGAGTTCCAGAAAACCGGGCAAAACAACACTATCGTGCATTTGCGTTTCGGTGACATTCGGTCGTGAAGATGTATGCATCTGAACCTCGCTTTCATCTGGATTCAACTAAAGTTACCTTAGGTGAAGAATCCAATAATCTATATCTGACAAAAATAGTCAGAGATGTCAATTCCGATTTTTCTATAAGATATATATTGCCGGTTTTGCCACTTGGGCGTAACGTGGCAGGCAAGGGCATTACGCCAAAAGCGCGCGATCACTAACCTGAAAAGGGCAAGCCAATGGGTATTTCCCGAGTGCTATCTGCTGTTATTCTTACATCGACATTCGCGTTTGCGTCGCCAGTGATGGCGGGGGATGTTTATGAAATTGACCAGATTTCAGATCTTTCGGCCAGCACACCTGAGCAGTTTTACCGGTTTTAGCCTAATTATTACTGGATCAAGCTCGGTGATTCCGTGCGGTT
>DOHJ01000064.1:12184-12414 GCA_003535335.1 Paracoccaceae bacterium
GGTTTTTAAATTCAATTGGCAACCACACAGTGAAAACAGTGGCGGGTATCTGGCCCGAAGGGGTGCAAACTGTTGACGTTGCCCATCAACCGACCTTTGAAATCAAGCTGGATAAACCGGGGATTTACGGCTTTAAATGCAAAGTCCATAACCGTCACGGCATGTTCGGGCTGGTTATTGTGGGCGAGGTTGATCCATGATATGATCTCTGGAAAAATGCTGCGTTAAAC
>DOHJ01000064.1:12737-18249 GCA_003535335.1 Paracoccaceae bacterium
AATGCTGCGTTAAACGACGTCGGTAAACGGGTGTTTTCGCAGCTATTTGATCAATTCAAGGCTGATTACGAGACGCGCTAATTCCGGCTGCGCACAAACAGCCCGGCGTCTTCTGCCGCTTTGCGTATGGCTTTGGATTTATTGACAGATTCCTGATACTCGGCCTCGGGATCGCTGTCGTAAACCACGCCGCCACCGGCCTGAATATAAAGGGTTTCATCCTTGAGAATTGCCGTACGCAGCGCAATGCACATATCCATATCGCCATTGGCCGAAAAATAGCCAACACCACCGCCGTAAACCCCGCGCTTTTCCGGCTCCAGCTCGTCGATGATCTGCATTGCCCGCACTTTTGGCGCACCTGAAACCGTGCCTGCGGGCATACCGGCGAAAAAGGCGCTTAAGGCATCGTGCTCGTCCGACAGCTCGCCAACCACGTTGGAGACGATATGCATCACGTGGCTGTAATGTTCGACAATAAATTGTTCCGTCGGGCGCACCGTGCCGATTTTGGCCACTTTGCCCACATCATTGCGCCCCAGATCCAGCAACATCAAATGCTCGGCCAGCTCTTTTTGATCGGCCATCAAATCCGCTTCAAGTGCGCGATCTTCTTCAGGGGTGGCACCGCGCGGGCGGGTGCCGGCAATCGGGCGGATGGTGATTTCACGCCCGAAAACCCGGACCAGAATTTCGGGGCTGGCACCGATGACCTGAAAATCGCCGAAATTGAAATAAAACATAAAAGGCGACGGGTTTGTGCGGCGCAAAGAGCGGTACAACGAAAATGGCGGCAGTGTGAATTCTTGTGCCCAGCGTTGGCTGGGAACCACCTGAAAAATATCACCGGCACGGATGTATTCTTTGGCCTTTTCAACAGCTTGCTTATAGCCTTCATGGCTGAAATTGCAGCTGGTTTCACCGGTAGGGGCGCAGTTGCCCAGATCACGCGCGGCATCCGGTGTCGGGCGTTCCAGATCGCGCAGCGCATCCATCACCCGTTCGGCGGCTTGGGCATAGGCGGCCTTGGCCGACAGGCCGCTGCCAGCCCACGCCGGCGCAACCACGATCACCTCGCCCTTGACCCCGTCCAGCACCACCACAACAGAAGGCCGCATCATAATCGCGTCAGGCAGGCCCAGCGGATCAGGGTTAATATCGGGCAGATGTTCCACCAGCCGAATCATGTCATAGCCCAGATAGCCAAACAGCCCGGCCGCGGCAGGCGGCAAATCAGCGGGCATTTCTATGCGGCTTTCCTGGATCAGGGCGCGCAGATTATCCAGCGGATCACCGCTTTGATCTTGAAACGCATCCCGATCAATGCGCGCATTGCGGTTAATGCGGCTGGTTTTGCCATGGCACTGCCAGATCAGGTCGGGTTTTGCGCCGATGATCGAATAGCGCCCGCGCACTTCTCCGCCAGTGACAGATTCCAGAATAAAACTGTCTTTGCGGGCCTCGGACAGTTTCAGCATCAAGGAAACCGGCGTGTCCAGATCAGCCGCCAGCCTTGTGTAAACCAGCTGATTTTTACCGGCATCGAATTGTTGTGCAAAACTCTCGAATGTTGGGGTAAGATCCACGCCTAAAACCTTTTAATTACTGGGGAAATTGGGCGTGAACAGCATTTACAGCCGCACGGTTTACATAAACGCCGGCCTCGTTTTGCAAGGCTGCGTTAAAGGCTGCAAAAATGTCCTGAGACAGCGCTTGGGAAATACCGTTTTCCAAGGCGGTTTTTTGAGTTTCCAGATCAGGATCCTGTGCGTCAGGCGGTAAAATATCATCCAGCTTTACCAGAAAAACGGCACCATCAGCCGGAATTGATCTGGTTTCGCCTTTGGCCATTTCAAACACGGCCTCCATTAATTCTACTGGAACAGCTTCGATATTTGCACTGCGCAGAATGTCATGCTCGTCGGTTACATCAAAGCCAAGGGCGGAAAATTCATCCCCCTTGCCAAGCCGCGCCAGCAGGTCATCCGAAAGCACAGTCAAGCGTTCGCCAACCTCTTTGGCCTCCCAGCCCGCAATAACCGACGCCATCACCTGATCAATCGGTTTTAGGGCAGGCGCGATGACTTCGGTAAGTTCCAGCGCGAAAATGCCGCCATCACCCAGTTCTTTTACTTCGGCATAATCGCCCATGTTGACAGCCTCGGCGGCCTTGCGAAAGGCGCTGTAGCTGGCGATGTCTGTGCTATCACCTGCGGCCCAGTTGATGCTGGCAAGTTTCATGTCTGTTTCCGCCGCCACGTCGGCCAAGCTGGCCCCGCCGGCCAGTAAATCATCGATATCGGTGATGCTGGTGTTGATTTGCCGGCGCGCCTGATCCAGCGCCAATTCGGCCTGTAATTCGTCGCGTGCCTGATCAAAGGTGGTTTCCTGTGCGGCCAAAATCCCGTTCATCCGAAACAGAGCCGGTCCCAGATCGGTTGTAACCGGGCCAATCACGCCGGGTTTTTCCATTGCGAACACAGCTTTCCCGGCTTGGCCCAGATCCTTAATTGCGACATTTCCCAGATCAATATCCAGCAATTCAAGCCCGCGTTCCTTGACCAGTTCCTCAAATGTTGCCTCATTTGCATCCAGACGCGCCTTGGCCGCTTTGGCCGCTTCGGCATCGGGGTAAACCAGACGTTCAACCAGACGGGTTTCGGGGCTGGAATACTGGCTTTTACGGCTTGCGTATTCTTTTTTCAGGGCTTCTTCACTGACCTGAACCTGATCGACAATCATGTCAGGGGTCAGCCAGATATATGCCAGCGTCTTTTTTTCAGGTTCGGTAAAATCGGCTTTATTTGCCTGATAATAATCTTGCAATTGCGCGTCTGTTGGCTCGGCCAGCTGCTCGGGCAGGCTGGTTTGATCCAGTTTGATCCAGCTGAAATTACGCCGCTGCAGGTTAAAGCCCAAAAAGGCATCGGTCATCGCGCTTGGGGCTGCAACACCGTTAACAATTGCGCCTTGCAGGATCGTGCGGGCGGTTTCGGTGCGCAGGCTCTCTTCGAATTCGGCCTCGGACATGCCGGCCTGATTTAAGGATGCTTTGTATGCGGTGCGATCAAATTTACCATCCTGCCCCTGAAAGGCCGGATAGGCCAGAACTTCGGTTTTGACCCGTTCATCGCCCACAGAAAGCCCGATACGTTTCGCCTCGTTATCCAGCGCGGCTTCGGTCACCAGACGGCTGCGCACGTTTTGGTCGATGCCAAATGCAATGGCCTGATTAAGCGAAAAAGGCTGGCCTGTCTGGTTTTGAATGGCGCGCAATTCCTGATTTAGGGCGCGGTAATACTGGTTAACGTCCACTTCGGTATCGCCAACCGTCACCATGGATGTGTTGCTGCCGCCAAAATTACTGACGCCAAAACCGCCAAGACCGGCAATCAGCAATAGCATAATAATCCAGACGGCCGCGTTACTGGTTTTTTTCTTCAGACTACTCACAGCGATCACCTTTTTTCAGACCCGTTTCACCGGATGTTTAGGCGGTTGTTGGCAAAGGGGCAAGGGGGCTGACAGCTAGATATCAAGCTTTTGCAGGCGGCTAAACAGCGCGCTGATGCCGTCGGTGTCAATATTGGCAAAAGCGACGCGCAACTGCTGTTTGCCGCTTGCATCGGTGTCGGGTGTAAACATGGTTCCGGGCAGCAATAAAATGGCCGCGTTTTGCACCAGATATTTTGCCAGATCGTCCGATGGCATTTCAAATGGATGCTGTAAATAGGCAAAATATGCGCCAGTTCCCAGCAGTTTCCAGCCTTGATCGGCAAGGGCGGGAAAACCGGTTACAATCGCGGCGCGCCGGCTCAGGATTTCAACGCGTTCCCCCGCCAGCCACCCCGACAGGTTTTGCATGCCCCAAAGTGCGGCGTATTGGCCGATCTGGTTTGGGCAAATCGCAACCGTGTCCAGAAATTTCTCGACCTGTTTCAGCCGTGCCTGACTGGCCACAATCGCACCAACCCGGTGGCCGGTTAAACGGTATGCCTTGGAAAACGAATAAAGCTGGATCAGGGTGTTCTGCCAATCCGGGTCACTGAATAGGTCATGCGGGGCACCGGCGCGGCTGTTGAAATCACGGTAGGTTTCGTCAATAATCAGGGCAATTCCGCGCCGCTGTGCCAGATCATAAAAGCGGCGCAGCAGATCGGCGGGATATTCGGCACCGGTCGGATTGTTTGGCGTGACCAGCACAATCGCGCGGGTTTTGTCGGTGATCAGGCTGGCGGCTTGATCCGGATCAGGCAACATGGCACGGCCAGCGGGCAGGGCGACGCATTTAACCCCCTGCATATCAAGCCACATTTTATGATTGAAATACCAAGGGGTTGGCAGGATTACTTCATCCCCCGATCCGGCTAAAGTTGCCATTATTGCAGCAAATGCCTGATTGCAGCCCGAGGTGATTGCAACTTGGGAATCTCTGATTTGGCCGCCGTAATCCTGCGACCATTGCAACGCCACTTGGTCGCGCAAATCCGGCAAGCCCAGAACCGGGCCATAAAGATGGGATTCGGGTTTATCGAGCACGATTTTTGCCAGTGCCTGGCGCAATGGTTTTGGCGGCGGTTGCACCGGAGCGGCTTGGGACACGTTGATCAGCGGCAAATCCGGCGAAAATTCCACCCCGTCCAGCCAGCGCCGCGCCTCCATAACCGGAGGCGAAAAGGTGTTGGCCATGGCTGGATTAATGAACGGCACCATTTTCCGGATTTAATCCTTGCCGCGGTATGGCTCGACATATTGCAGCGCCATGTCCCACGGAAAGAAAATCCAGGTGTCTTGCGAAACCTCGGTAATGAAACTGTCCACCATCGGGCGGCCCTGCGGTTTGGCGTAAACCGTGGCGATATGGGCCTTGGGGTACAGGTTTTTCACCACCTCGAGAGTTTTGCCGGTATCAACCAGATCATCAATGATCAAAATGCCGGAACCATCGCCCATCATTTCAAGATCGGGTGATTTTAGCACGACGGCTTCGGACTGATCCTGATGACTGTAGGATTTTATGCTGATGGTATCGACTGTGCGCACATCCAGTTCGCGCGCGATAATCATTGCCGGTGCCATGCCGCCACGGGTGATGGCAACAATCGCTTTCCATGCGCCATCTTCCGGCCCTTTGCCATCCAGACGCCAAGCCAGCGCGCGACTGTCGCGGTGGATTTGGTCCCAGCTGATGTGAAAACCTTTTTCATGCGGTAGGCGGGTGGTCATGGCTGTCCTCGTTATGTTAGGTGGCGGCGATTTTAACACCCAGCAAGGCCAGCATGCCGCCAAATGCGCGGTCAATCCAGCCTTTTAGGTTTAAATACGTCTTGCGGGTCTTTTCCAACGAAAATATCCGCGACACAAGGGCATTCCAGACGGTTTCATTGAAAAATACCATTGCGCAAATCGCAACATAGGTCAGCCATCCGGCCGAGGCAGGCACGGTGCCGACGAAAATCGCGGCAAACACGATGGCGGGTTTCGGGTTGGAAACCTGCGTTAGAAAACCCAG
>DOHJ01000064.1:18603-18798 GCA_003535335.1 Paracoccaceae bacterium
GCCAACCCCAATACCAACGGCCAGTGCAGCACCGGTGCGAAATCCTTCGCTAAGGCCGGTGCGTGCGGCCATCAACACAGCCGGTCCGGGGCTGATTGCTGCCATCAGATGCAACAGAAAAACGGCAAAAAAGGCGGTTAGGAGATAGGGTCATTTGCGTTTCGTCACCACGTCAATATCGGGCGCATCCACGGC
>DOHJ01000158.1 GCA_003535335.1 Paracoccaceae bacterium
CGTATGTCCAGATACTTGACGAGCAGCTTGAACAAGGTCTCGGACGTGATATTGCGCATGATATCCAGCTCGCCCTTCAGGCGGGTCTGGGAATCAAGCCCTGCAAATTCACGCAAAATCGTTGGCCAGATAATTGGCGTATCTTCGTTACACCAGACCGTTACCGGACAACCGGGCACCGCCTTTTGGATGTTTTGAATAACTTCGGACCAGCGCACCGAAAACAAATCCGTGCCATCGATAAATTGTGCATAATCCTTTTTATTCTGGGCTTTGAAAGCGGCCGGAACAAAACTGGTCAAATTTGAAATGCCCAGAAAAAATTCACACGGATTGTCGGGAAACAGATTTCGGATTGCAGCCGTGTTTTTTGCTACATTTGGATAGAGTGAACCGCCAAAAAACATCCACACGGGCGAGCCCATAAAAGTGGGGTCTGAAAGGATCAGGCGATCAAATTCCTGCTTTTTGGTAATTGAGGCCAGCAAGCGTTCCTGATCAACAACCGAAGGGATGTCGCCCTGCAATTCGGCCAGCATTTCCTTGATCCGTACCCGGTATTCTTTTGGACGCCGTATCATGACACCATTATCAACCATCATCTGGTTATCTTGCCGAAGCGACCACGTCAGTTGTTCACTGTCTGTAAATGGCGCGCCGATGTGATAAATGATGGAAGTACTGTTATTCATTTTGTCATGCCCAATTTATGCTATTCTTGTTTGATACATAATTGTTATTGTTTAAATTCCAATCACAATAGTTGTTATTTTTCTGTGTGCTGTGCTTTAATTATCCGGTTAATCTGTGTCCTTGCCAGATTATTGTCGGGTGGCTGGCTATTGGCGCATAAGGCAAGGTGCCAGAATAACTGAATATTATCACGATTTTCCATCATTTTATTAAATTTTTCCTGATGCGCGGCAAACGCGGCCTTGTGCAGGGCGTCCAGTTCGGGAATCAGGCGCAATTCATCCAATTTGCGTTGTGTTTCAACGCTCATCCGCTCAATGCTGGTATCTTTTTGAGTGTTGAAATTACGCTCGGCCCAATATCCCAGCCCGATTTCACGTTCGGTATGGTTGGGCAATCCACGGCTGCGTTTGATTAAAAAACTTTCTGCCGAACGTAGTGAATAATGATTTAGCTGTACAAGATCAGAGCCATGCGGCAAGCCGAACAAATTGATCCGGCCATCTTGCTTGGCAAAGCCGTCGGGCAATCTGTTGCCGCTGCCATCTACCCAAACCGGAACGGTATCTTTTCGCCGCTTAGGGCGATGCACCCCGGGTTGGCGAAATGCGCGCGGCCGAAACAGGGATTTGAAAAAATGCGCTAGCGGCAGTGAAATATTTTCCGGCGCGGCCATGCTGAAACGATCAGTCGTCAGCATATCGCGCATTTCTATCTGGCCGGAATTTCCAAATAAACGCCAAGACATTGCGACCGCATCAGTATCATCCGGCAGGGCCTCAACCAGATCGGCAAGCGAATTCAGAGGCGCTCGGAGGTTTATAAATTCATCACAATCCGAAATTAAAACCCAGTCCGCATTTTTCAGTCGCGGCAATTCCCAAGCATGTTTCAGGCTTTGCCACTGGATCGGGCTTTTGCCTTTTTGTTTGGTTCTAAAATGCGTGACAATACCGGTTTGCTGCAACACATCCATAATCCGGTCTGTGCCATCGTCACAATCATTTGTGTAAACCAGAAAATGGCCAACACCCGCAGCCAGATGATGGGCGATCCATTCAAGACAATGGGGCCCTTCGTTGCGCATGGATGTTATGGCGATAATATCCAAATCTCAGGTCTCGGGCGCGTTATGCATATCTTTGCGACCGACCGAAACATAGGCCTCGAAACCGGCGCGTTTTGCATCTTTTGGGTTATAGATATTTCGAAGATCCGCCATGCGTGCAGTGGTCATTTTGCGGGCTATTTTCTTTAAATCAAGGGCGCGAAATTCGTTCCATTCAGTCAGCAACACAACCGCATCTGCATTGTTGGCCGCCTTGTAAGCATCATCCAGCCAGTGAACCCCGGGCAGCAATTCTTCGGCCTCATGTCGGCCTTGCGGATCAACAACACGCACCTTTGCCCCGCCACCAACAAGGGCAGGCACAATCGTAAGCGCTGGCGCATCACGCATATCATCGGTGTTGGGCTTAAAGGTAACACCCAAAATCGCGATCGTTTTACCTTTTACGGAACCCTCGCAAAGATCCATCACCTTATCAATCATCCGGCGTTTGATTTCATTGTTCACATTGATCACGGTTTCGGTGATTTGCATTGGAACCGCGTGCTCCTGCCCCATCCGCGCCAAGGCGCTGGTGTCTTTTGGAAAACACGACCCACCGTAGCCGGGTCCGGCCTGCAAAAATTTATTGCCGATACGCGCATCCATACCCATGCCTTTGGCAACCTCTTTTATGTCCGCGCCGGTGCGCTCGCACAGGGCGGCAATTTCATTGATAAAGGTGATTTTGGTGGCCAGAAATGCGTTGGCTGCGTATTTTATCATTTCGGCTGATTCCAGATCGGTATCAACCACCGGATAATCCCGCAACGAAAGCGGGCGGTAAATATTTTTCATCACATCGCGCGCCCGATCGGTTTGAACCCCGACAAAGACGCGATCCGGGCTCATGAAATCATCTATTGCCGCCCCTTCGCGCAGAAATTCGGGGTTGGAGGCCACATCAAAATCTGCATCCGGATTGGCCTTGCGGATCACCTGCTTTACCTGCCGGTTTGTGCCCACAGGCACGGTGGATTTTGTCACAACAACAGTGTAACCCGTCACCGCCTTGGCAATTTCTTCGGCTGCGGCAAAAACAGAACTAAGGTCCGCATGCCCGTCTTCGCGCCGTGTAGGCGTGCCAACCGCGATAAAAACCGCATCTGCATCCGCGACTGCATCGGCCAGATTTTGAGTGAACGTAAGCCGGCCGTTTTTGACATTTTTTGCCATCAAAACATCCAGACCCGGCTCAAAAATCGGCACTTCGCCACGCCCAAGCACCGCAATTTTTTCGGGGTCTTTATCAACGCAGATCACGTCATGGCCAAAGTCGGAAAAACAAACCCCGGAAACCAGCCCGACATATCCTGTGCCAATCATCGTAATACGCATATGAACTCTCCAAAAAACTGCCTGATCTTTTTAATACGGGATGTCCCAGCATCAGCCAAAAGTCAACGCAAAGCCAAGACTTGAATTATTTAACAGTGTTTTGTGGTTGGCAGGACTCTATATGTTTAAAATTGAACGATTGCAGCTCAATGCATTCATGATATCCACCAATTCCGATGTGATTTCAGGCTCGGACAGGGCGTGACCTGCCATCGGTATCATTTTCAACTCTGCTTTTGGCATCACTTTTGCGACGTTCCAGGCCGATGTGGGTGGACAGATCATATCATATCTACCCTGAACAATACTGGCAGGAATATCCGCAATTGCAGGCAGGTTTTGCAAAATCCAGCCGTCATACTCCAAGAAACCGGCATTGAAAAAATAATGGTTCTCAAGGCGCGCAAAGGCCAAGGCATATTGGCTCGGAGGTTGTCCGGTCTGACCGTTGCTCTCAATCGAGGCCAGCGCATTTTCCCACTGCGACCACGCCTGCGCAAACCGGAGTTCGATCTTGCCTTCACCGCAAAATAAACGCCTGTGATATGCGCCGATCAGATCGTCACGCTCGTTCAGGGGAACAGGGTCAATAAATTTTTGCCACAAATCCGGCCAGAATTTCCCGGCGCCACCGCCATAAAACCAATTCAGCTCGTCTTTGGTCATTAAAAATACACCACGTAAAACCAGATACGCCGTGCGCTCCGGCCTTGTCAGGGCGTAAACCAAGGCCAGCGTTGCGCCCCAGCTGCCGCCAAACACAATCCAGCGCTCGATATCCAGCGTTTTGCGGATCTGTTCGATATCGTCAATCAGGTGCCATGTGGTATTCTCCTTGATGGATGCATGCGGTTTGGACCGGCCGCAACCACGCTGATCAAACAGGATAATCCGGTATAGTTCGGGGTCAAAATAACGCCGCATGGCCGGGCTGCAACCACCACCGGGACCACCGTGAAACACAACAACAGGAATACCGTCAGGATTGCCGCATTGCTCAACATAAATCATATGCTCGCCGCCCACACCCAGCATGCGTGTATCATAGGGCGCGATCGGGGCAAAAACTTTGCCGGATGCGCTTTTTTGACCTGCGTTTTTATCCATAAATGACCTATAAGGCTAATAACCACCCCAATTGAACACATGGAGTTCAGAATGCAAGCGGACAAAACGACCATTGACCCCAAAGAAGTTGCCAAATTCGAGGCCATGGCCGCAGAATGGTGGGATTTAAACGGCAAGTTCAAGCCGCTGCATATGATGAACCCTTGCAGGCTAGGCTATATCACCAACCAGATTGCCAAACAATTTGACCGTGATTTAACCGCCAAAAAACCGTTTGAAGGTTTGCGCCTGCTTGATATCGGCTGTGGCGGAGGCCTGTTGTCGGAACCCATGGCGCGGCTGGGTGCAACTGTGGTCGGGGCGGATGCGGCGCAGGGTAATATTCCGGTGGCTCAGGTTCATGCGGATAAGGAAGGTCTGGAAATCGACTACCGCCACACCACAGCCGAAGCATTGGCCGAAGCCGGCGAGCAATTCGACGTGGTTTTGAATATGGAAGTAGTCGAACATGTGGCCGATCCGCAAGCCTATATAAACGCCTGTCATCAGCTGCTTGAATCGGGCGGAATTATGCTGTGTTCAACCCTTAACCGAAATATGAAAAGCTATGCGATGGCAATAATCGGTGCCGAGCATATCATGCGCTGGCTGCCCAAAGGCACCCATGAATGGGATAAATTTATCACGCCGGATGAATTGGTGGAATTGATCAAACGTGCAGGACTAACGCCGATTGACCGTACGGGTTTTGTTTTCAACCCGCTAAGTTGGTCATGGTCATTGTCGGATCGGGATTTGTCGGTAAATTATGCAACAGCAAGCGTGAAACCCTAATCGATTTCATCCATCTGGTCGCGAAATTCGCGCAAAACCGGCAAAACGCTACGCACTTTGTCCGGGCCGATTTTTTCCACCACTTTGGCGATTATCGGCGTGATCGCATTCAAGGCCACATCGCGCGCCACCCTGCCAGACGGGCTAATCGTCACATGCTTTCGCCGCGCATCATCCCAATCGGGTCGGATATGGATATGTCCGGCCCATTCCAGTTTGTTCAAGGTGTTTGTCATCGCGCCGCGCGTAACGTGAAAGGCTTTGGCCAGCTGGGCGGGGGATCGTTCTGTATTTCCGTGTGCCAGATGGTTCAGGACCGAAAAATGCGAAATCTGCATGCCCTTTGGCAAGGCTTTGGTCAGCTTTATTCGGGCCAGTTGGTCAGCCATGAATATTTCACCAAACAAGGCAACGGCAAGAGGGTCGTTCTCGATGCTCATTTTGGCACCTCATAATCACGATCATGAAACAGGGACGGGATTTTTTTTCGGGCTGTTTCAACATCTTTCAAATCAAACTCCACCAGACTCAGCCCCGGTTTTTCACCGCCATCAGCCAGCACTTCGCCCCAAGGCGACACGGCCAGCGAATGACCGTACGTGTTTCGGGATCGTCCGGTTGTCGCTGCGTGTTTGCCGCATTGGGCAGGGGCAAACACAAAGCAACCGGTTTCAATTGCACGGGCGCGCAGCAGGGTTTGCCAATGCGCCGCACCGGAAACGGGCGAAAATGCCGCCGGTGCTGTCAGAATTTTCGCGCCGTTTTGGGCCAATGCGCGATGCAGATGGGCAAACCGTACGTCATAGCAAACCGTCATGCCAACCGCGGCAAAATCCGTTTTGGCAATAACCGCCCGATTGCCCGGCCGGTAGCCATCGGATTCCTTGTAGGTTTCTGTGTCGCTGATCGCCACGTCAAACATGTGTATTTTGTCATAGCGCGCCACGATTTCACCTGTGGGCGACACCATGAATGAACGGTTGGCAAACCGTCCGTCACTATCGCCGGTTTTGATGGCAAGCGAACCGATCAACAACCAGACACCCAATGCTATTGCCTCGATTCGCAGGGCTTTCAGGCTCGGGTCATCGACTTCGAAATCCAGCACATTTTGCTGGTGGTCACGGCTATCCGAAACACAGTTTGTGACTTCTGGAGTCAGTAAAAAATCCGCCCCCAATGATGCGGCCTCGCGCATATATTCTATCGTCTGCCCTATATTTTCAGCAGGCTGGTCCGATGAATTAAGCTGAATGAGCGCCGCTTTCATAATTTTTACTCGGCCAGCATCGCATCAAGTTTTCCGGCGCGCTCCAGTGCGAATAAATCATCACAGCCACCAACATGCCTATCGCCAACAAATATCTGCGGCACCGTATGGCCACCATTTGCACGGGCCATCATTTCCTGACGCTTTTGTTCATCGCGCCCAATATTATATTCAGTAAAGTCCACGCCCTTCTTTTTAAGCAATTTCTTGGCGGCAACGCAGAAGCCACAAAAGGCAGATGTGTAAATTTCAACAGTTTGCATATTTCAAATCCCATAGTTTGCATGAACTATAGTGATTTATACATCCTTCGCAACGCGCGCCAGTGTCACAATGGAAACTTCTTTGGCACCAGCTGACAAACATGCCTCGCAACAGGCGGCAAGTGTGGCACCGGACGTCATCACATCATCAACCAGTAAAATCGTGCGGCCAGCCAAACGGTGTCGCCGTCGCGGGTTGGCTTTGATGCTGTCGGCAAGCATTTGAAACCTGTCATCACGGCCCAAACCATCCAGACTTCTGGTGCGTTTGTTTCGAACCAGCAGATCGGGACAAAACGCCAAAGAAGCGGATTTACACAAAGCGCTGGCCAACAATGCGGACTGGTTATAGCGCCGTTTCAACAAACGCATCCAGTGTAGCGGAACAGGCGCAACCAGCATGTTAGGTTTAATCAGCGGGCTTGCGGCCTTTGCCAGCCAAGAACCGGCCGGCGTTGCCAGATCCAGCCGATCGCCATGTTTTAAAGCCAAAACCAATTTGCGCCCGTTGTCTTTGTAAATAAGCGCTGCCCGCCCCCGCGACCACGGGCGCGCGATTGTCATGCAATCGTCGCATAAAATGGCCTCATCCGTGTTTTCACCCGGCAAAGAGACCCCGCATTTATCACAAACCAGCCCCGCAATAAACGGCGTATCGCGCCAGCATTTTCCGCATAATGCGTTGTCATCCTCCACCAGATCACGGCAGGAAATGCACTGGGGCGGGTAAATCAGGTGAAGTGCCGATTGCATTTTGTCTCGCTCTCTTTTTCAATTGCTGCAATCACAAAGACCGCCAAATACAAAGCCCATCATGCCGACCGATTGAGCCGGTTATTTTTGCTGCTTACGACATTCAGAAAAGCCTGAACGAGGTTAACAGACCGTTTAAATC
>DOHJ01000210.1:0-1440 GCA_003535335.1 Paracoccaceae bacterium
GGTAGGCCGCTGTCGGACCTTTAGCCAGCGTCACAGCCCGTGCCCACCAATGGTCGTGAAAGCCGTCCTAGGGTGCGGCCTCCCAGATCATGCCCCAATCGGCTGCATCGCGCGCCGTTACCGGTTCGGCAAACAGCGCAGCCCCCATGGCCCGCGCAGCACCAACCTGACGGGGCAGCCAATAGGTACCGCCAGCGTCGGGAATTAGGCCGATACGGGTAAAAGCCTGCAAAAACATTGCATTTTCGGACGCTATCACCACATCAGCCGCCAGCGCCAGATTGGCACCCGCACCGGCAGCCGCGCCATTTACAGCGCAAATCGTCGGGATCGGGCAATCATAGATCACCTTTAACATTGGCAAATATTCATCGCGCAAAACCCGCTCCAGATCGACTGTACCCCCTGTGGCACGATCGCCCAGATCCTGACCCGAACAAAAGGCACGGCCATTCCCGGTGATCACCAGAACTCGCGCAGTTTTAGCCGCTGCTTTCACTGCATGGCTGATTTCGGTTCGCATTTGAGCGTTTAATGCGTTCATAACCTCGGGGCGGTCCAAGGTGATGATGGCAATATCATCGCGTTTGGCCAAACGAATGGTGGAATAATTCATGTGCCGCGCCTTTCAAAACAGGATTGCGATATAATGTACTGTTTCGTTTAGTTTTAAAAGGGAAACGCCGCGTTATTCTTTCATTAATTCCGCCAGACGGTCCTGTTCATCTTTGGACAGGGCATCAGGGGCAACATCACCAGCTAATGCGCGGCGGCGGAAAAACAGCAATCCAGCCAGCAAAGCCAGCAGCAGCATAACAGGGCCAGCGACATACAGGATAATGTTTGAGCCAGTCCAAGTGGGGCGCATCAAAACATATTCGCCATACCGCGCCACAACAAAATCCAGCACATCCTGATCGGTTTCGCCTTTTACCAGACGCTCGCGCACCAACAGGCGCAAATCGCGGGCAATGCCTGCGTTGGATTCGTCAATACTTTCACCTTGGCAGACCACACATTTCAATTCTTGGCCCAATGCCCGCGCACGCGTTTCAAGCGCCGGATCATCCAGTATTTCATCGGGCTGCACCGCAAAGACAGGCGTTGCCAGCAAGGCAAATATCAAGATCAGTCGTTTCATCATTACCTACTCCGCCGGTGCGCCGACAGCTTTATGCGCAATCTTGCGATTTCTTCGTGCACCGGCCGCCACACGATAGCGCCGATCGGTCAAACTGATCAAGCCACCAAGTGACATAATAGCACAGCCCATCCATATCCAGCTGGCAAAAGGCTTGATATAAGTGCGCACCGCCCAGCCGCCGCTCTGCTGGGCGTCCCCGATCACCAGATAAATATCGCGGAAAAATCCGTTGTAAATCGCGGCTTCGGTAGTTGGCATTGATTGCACCGGATAAACCCGTTTTTCCGGCGTCAGGG
>DOHJ01000210.1:1811-2845 GCA_003535335.1 Paracoccaceae bacterium
CCATTCGGCCTTTGGTGGAGATGTAATTCGGTCCCTGTTCGCGGCTGACATCCTCAAGGGTGATTTCATAATCGCCCACCGTAAAGGGCTGGTTTATATGACCAACACGGATGTCTTCTTCGGCCCATGCCGTCAGACAGGCAATGCCGACAATCACAATACCAAATCCGCAATGCGCCAGCGCCTTGCCCCAATCGGCCCGTGGCAATTTGAACATCCGGCGCAGACGATCAGCAATGCCTTTGCGACCGGTGCGTTGCCATAAATCCAGCCCCGCACCAAAAACCAGCCAAACCCCAAGGGAAATACCCACTGGCCCCAAGGCAGTTTTTCCAGTTTGCAACGTCCAGGTCAAAATTCCGGCCGCCACAGCCAACGCAAAAACACCGGCCATGGATTTAGCAGCCTTGCCAATGCGCCCGCGTTTCCACGACAGGATGGCACCAACCGGCAGGATCAACGCCAGCATCACCATGAAGGGGAGAAAGGCCGTGTTGAAAAATGGCGGCCCGACCGACAGTTTTCGATCAAAGGCAATTTCGGCAATCAGCGGCCACATCGTGCCGATAAACACCACAAATGTCGCCACCGCCAACAGAACATTATTCATCACCAGCGCCGTTTCACGACTGACCATGGAGAACACCCCTTTGGCCTGCATGGCATGGGCGCGAAAGGCGTATAACAGCAAGCCTCCACCAGTAAAAAACGCGGTGATCATCAAAATATACATGCCGCGGGACGGGTCTGTGGCAAAGGCATGCACCGAGGTCAAAACCCCTGAACGCACGATAAAGGCGCCGATCAACGAAAAGCCAAAGGCAAGGATCGCCAGCAGGATAGTCCAGCTTTTCAGGGACTCGCGTTTTTCCACCACAATGGCGGAATGCAGCAATGCAACCGTCAGCAACCACGGCATAAAAGACGCGTTTTCCACCGGATCCCAGAACCAAAAACCGCCCCAGCCCAATTCGTAATAAGCCAACCACCATCCCAGCGATATGCCGATGGTCAGAAAAATCCAGGCCGCCAGA
>DOHJ01000155.1 GCA_003535335.1 Paracoccaceae bacterium
ATGGCTTAAGAACGCCAGCTATCACATTGAAAAGGGTGGTTTTTCCAGCACCATTAGGACCGATCAAACCAGTGATGGAGCCCTCTTCAATCTGCAAGCTGGCACCATCGACCGCGCGAAAGCCGCCAAATGACTTCGAGAGGTTCTCAACCACTATCATATTAACATCCCCTTGCCCCGATCTTTTGATCTTGGGACTTGTTTAGCAAAACAGCCCGGTGATTTAACCGGGCTGTTTGTTGTTATTATTAGTAGAAACTTAACGGAATTTCATGATTTCCATTTTGCCATCTTTGAAAACAACCTGACGGTAGTTACCAGCGGATTCACCGGCACCAATCAGCTCGACGGCCGAAGCACCAACATAATCAATCTCGCCACCATCGGCCAGAATTTTCATGGCTTTGGCCAGTTCACCGGGATAGATTTTTTCACCGGGTGCGTTGGCAACATCCATTACCTTGTCTTTCAGGGCCGAAGATTCCGAAGAACCGGCAGCCTGCATGGCCAGCATGATCAGCGCGGCGGCGTCATAGGATTCCGCGGAAAATGGCGATGTGGGCTCAAATGCGCCACCATCTGCTGCTGCCAATTCTTTGAATTTGGCCGCGCCGGGGCTGTCAGTGCCGGGGTTTTGCCCCATGGATCCGCCGATATCTTTACCAAAGTTTTCCTCTAGTGCTAGACCGACCATGCCGTCCGGGAAGTGGAAAGTGTCGAACGCACCACTATCAAGTGCAGCGCGCAAAACACCGGCACCACCCTGATCGGCATATCCGGCAATAACCAGACGATCGCCACCGGCAGCGGCTAGAGAGCCAATTTCGGCAGAATAATCGGCTTTGCCATCTTCGTGCGAGGCAGAAATGGTGATTTTGCCGCCATCTGCTTCATAGGCTTTCTGGAAAGCATCGGCCAAACCTTTGCCGTAGTCATTATTGGTATAGGTCAAAGCTACAGATTTCACGCCTTCTTCCAGCAGAATATCGGCCATCACCTGCCCCTGACGCGCATCAGATGGTGCCGTGCGGAAAAACAGACCGTTATCTTCGGCTGTAGATAGGCCGGGCGAAGTGGCTGATGGCGAAATCATCACAATGCCGTTTGGCAGGGCTACGTTCGATAAAATCGCACCTGTGGCACCGGAACACATGGCCCCCATAATCGCCTTAACGCCATCGGATGTTACTATGCGTTCTGCAACCGTGGTGGCCGCAGCTGCGTCAACACAAGTTGAATCGCCGCGCACAGGCGTTACAGTTGCACCACCCAGCAAAGCGCCGGAAGCGCTGACTTCTTTCATGGCCAACTCGGCCCCGCCGGCCATATGTGGGGCCATTGATTCAAGCGGTCCGGTAAAGCCCAAAAGCACCCCGATCTTGATTTCTTTCATGTGACCGTCGGCATATGCCGATCCAGCCAAAAGCGCGGTTGCAGCGCTGGCCAATAGTAATTTTTTCATGTGTCTCTCCCAAGTTAGATGAAATCTCTGTCTTTAACTTTATGCAGGTTTTTAACAAAAGAAAAGCAATGAGCACAAGTTTGACAACAATAATGCAATGAAAACCATGGATAAAACAACCTAAAGGACGTAGTCTAGCCTTGATTCAGACAGAAATTTATTTAGCGGCCCAAAACACAAACAATTTCAAACAAGGGGATTCCCATGCGAATGTTATTTTTAATTTTGGCAATGATGTTGCCTACAGCCGTAAATGCCCAAATGCGCGACAGCGTGTTCAAGGATTATAAAGCCTATAATGACTTTGTAGACCAAAAGGTTACGATACGCGATTTCAAACCTTTTATTCTCGCTCTTGGCGGACGCGATGAATATTCGCCCGATCAACTGGAAAAAATCAACAAACAATTGCTGAATGTCTTTCGCAAGGATTTCGCCAATAAAACGGTTTTTCGCCGTGTTGAACTGGGTGGCGGATTTTCACAAGAGGCCCGTGCCTACTGGAATGGTGAAAGCTATGCTTATTATTATGCGATCTTGCATCAACGCAAAAATGACCTTGTGGTGATCAATTTTTCGCTGAATTCTGATATTGGTGTCATTATGGCTAAATTTTAGGGCGTGATCCGATATCAGCCTGATCAAATTATCAGCCGCCTGAAACTTGGGTTCCGCGCTCGCGATAAGGCGTGGTGCCGTAGTGGGATCTGTAGCATTTGGAAAAATGTGATGGGGATGTAAACCCGCAGGCCAGTGCCACATTTATGACGCTCATATCGGTTTGCAGCAGCAGGTTTCGGGCCTTTTGCAATCGCAGCCCCATATAATACCGTTTTGGCGAGCGGTTTAAGTAACGGCGAAACAGCCGTTCCAGCTGCCGGGTGGACATGCCAACATCTTTTGCCAGCACCGAAGGGCTGACAGGCTCTTCAATGTTGCCCTCCATCCGCTTGATAACAGACGATAATTTCGGGTGACGCACACCAATACGGGTCGGTATCGACATGCGCTGGGTGTCTTGGTCTGTGCGGATTGTGCTATAAATCATTAGATCAGCCACGGTATTGGCCAGATCCGGGCCATGATCATCCGAAATCAGCTTTAACATCAGATCCAGTGAAGCTGTGCCGCCAGCCGTTGTGTAGCGGCTTGCATCGGCAGCAAAAACCGATTTTGTCAGCTCGATATCAGGAAATTCCTCGGTAAAGCTGTCGTGGTTTTCCCAGTGGATCGTCGCATGCTTGCTCTCGATCAGACCTGCCTTGGCCATGGTGTGGGCCGCAGTACACAACCCGCCAATTTTAACCCCGCGCCGCGCCTCGCGCCGCAACCAGTTTAACACCGCCAGATTGCTATGCTTTTGCACATTCAATCCGCCACAAATTAAAATAGTATCATCGCGTGACAGCTCGGACATGGTCCCCTCAACCACTAAACTTGCACCCGCTGAACTGACCCTGTTTTCACCGGTTTCACTTACAAGACACCATTCATACAATGTTTTACCCGACATCCGGTTGGCAATTCGCAAGGCTTCCAATGCCGCAGTGCAGCTTAGCAATGTAAATTCCTCAAGCAACAAAAACACAAACCGGCGTGGTGTGACTTGCATCGCGGGGTCTTCAATTGGGTGTCGGGATTCGTCCATTCAGATGCCTTTGGTCAAACACGGGTTCTTAACGGAAATCAGGTTTTTATTATCCGAGCAAGCAAATACGATTGCCCGGATCACCTTTCTTCTGCCCATTTGGTGCGATATCTGCTGTTGGCACAAGCAAATTCTGTGCTAATAGCTTAATTTCAGACATGAGCATTTTGGGAGCAAATAGGATGAGCAATTGGAAAAAATCTGACTGGCGGGCCAAACCGCGGGTGCAGATGCCCGATTATCTGGACCAACCGGCATTAAACGCAGTCGAGTCCCAACTTGCAAAATACCCGCCTCTTGTTTTTGCAGGCGAGGCACGTAAATTAAAAGCGGCACTTGGCCAGGCGGCCGAGGGCAAGGCATTTTTGCTGCAAGGCGGCGATTGCGCCGAAAGCTTTGCCGAATTTTCCGCCGACACCATTCGCGACACGTTTAAGGTGATGCTGCAAATGGCGATGGTTCTGACCTATGGCGCCAAAGTGCCGGTGGTCAAGGTTGGCCGCATGGCCGGCCAGTTTGCCAAACCGCGCTCGGCCCCGACCGAAACCTTCGACGGGGTGGAATTGCCCAGCTACCGTGGCGACATTATCAATGATCTGGAGTTCACGCCCAAAGCCCGCATTCCAAACCCGCAAAAAATGTTGCAGGCCTACACACAGGCCGCGGCCTCGCTAAACCTTGTGCGCGCTTTTTCGCAGGGCGGTTATGCCGATGTGCATCAGGTGCATGAATGGACGCTTGGCTTTACCCGTGGTGAAAACGCCGCAAAATACCGCGAAATGGCCGGCCGGATTACCGACACGCTGGATTTCATCATGGCCGCCGGCGTTGACAGCAGCCGCGCCCACACCTTGCAAACCGTTGATTTTTATACAAGTCACGAATCTTTGCTGCTGGAATATGAAGAAGCGCTTTGCCGCATCGATAGCACATCTGGCAAACCAATCGCCGGCTCTGGCCATTTTCTGTGGATCGGGGATCGCACCCGTAAACCCGATGGCGCGCATGTGGAATTCCTCAGCGGCGTGCAAAACCCGATCGGGGTCAAATGCGGCCCCTCCATGACCCAAGACGATCTGAAACAATTGCTGGCCAAACTTAACCCCGAAAACGAGGCTGGCCGCATCACCCTGATCACCCGTTTTGGTGCCGGATCTGTGGGCGATCATTTGCCCCGCCTGATCAAAATCGTCCAAAGCGAGGGCGCGAATGTGCTGTGGTGTTGTGATCCGATGCACGGTAACACGATCAAATCCTCGACCGGATATAAAACCCGGCCCTTTGATTCTGTGCTGCGCGAGGTTCGCGAATTTTTTGAAGTGCATAGCGCCGAGGGCACAGTGCCCGGCGGTGTACATTTTGAAATGACCGGTCAGGACGTGACCGAATGCACCGGCGGAGTGCGCGCGGTGACGGATGAAGATTTGTCCAGCCGTTACCACACCTCGTGTGATCCGCGTCTGAATGCCAGTCAATCTCTAGAGCTTGCGTTTCTGGTTTCGGAAGAGCTGTCTGATCTGCGGCAACGAAAAGCCGAAAAAGTGGCGTAACGCCGAGCAGGGTTTTGATTGCATCCGATAGTTGGCTGGATTCGTAACAGGTGCCAAAGTAAAATGAGACGGACACAGAAAACTTACGATCTGGTTACAGTCATTGACACGGATGATTTGCGTGTTCAAAAATTCGTAGCAGACAGCGATCGGCTTGTTCTGTGTTTCTCCGGTATCGGGCGCGATGAAAATCAGGCACCGGTTAACGAATTTATCGTGAATGCCATAAACGATAGCAAGGATAGTGTGCTGTTTATCGTCGATAAAAACCGTACCTGGTTAAATGGCCCGGGGTTGCTGGCCGAAATCTTCAAATCTGTTGATGTTTTTTTCAAGAGCATGGCACAAGAGATATATATTGTCTGGGCCACAGTATGGGCGGGTTTTCGGCCCTGATAATGCCGTTCTACATGCCTGTCAGGGCCGTCGCTGCCTTTTCCCCGCAATTTTCCATTTCACCGGAAGTTGTACCCGATGAAAAACGCTGGGAGATATACCGTGACAGGATTTCCGAGATCAAAATACCATCGATTAAGGAATTTTTGGCGGATCAGACCGAATATTATGTGTTTCACGGCCGCCACCCGCGCGAAGCCCCCCAACGCGAACCGTTCCCCCGCAAGGCCAATTTGCACCACTTTATTATGCGAAACACCGTGCATAACACCTCACAAAGACTAAAGCAGTTTGGTCTGTTGAGCGATGTGATTCAGGCTGCATTTTCCCGAGACACCCCGCGGGTCACCGATCTGCTGGGGCAGGCATTGGGCAAAAAACGGGCTGATGAAACCGGCAACAACTGACACCCCAATTTGTATAGCCGAATGAAAGACCCGCAGACCGGTTGGTAAATACCGGTGTCCGGAAATTCAGTCCCGATCGTTGGACACCACAAGATGCAGACGCGATTTATTCTTTGCAGGTTTTTCACTCCCCCTGTAACTTTCCCTGTAACTTTGCGGGTTCTGATGCTCTGTACCGACGGATTCTGACAACGGTTTTTTTGTAAATTCTGCACTTTCCCCTTCAACCATCAAGGGTTTCATCAGTAGTTTTGACACATAGAAACGACGCGGCGCGCGGCCAATAACGCCGCTTGAAACAAAACAGCCAATAATCCGGCTGATTTCCCCCATATCACTGCGCAAAGGTAGCAGGATCAGTTTGGCGTCCAATGTCGGTTTGCCAATTCTGCGCTCGGCTTTTAAACTCAGCTCCGCAATCTCTGGCCCCTCGAAAACAGCCTGCATTGCTTTGGTTACAGCGTCTCGGGCCGTCGGGGTGAAAAACGCGGTGAACGGCATGCCGCGCACTTCCATACCCAACAAATCATTCAGATGGCTTCCGGTTAGCCGCACCCGGGCCATGCCCATTGCAATGCGCTCTAAAATAAAGGTATTTGACAACGCCCGTTCAATGCCGCGCGGGTCAATTTCACTGCGCCGGGGCACGATACGGCCCATCCGCAAGCCCTCCCAATAGGCCCGAACCTCGTTTATTTCAGTAAACAGCGTTTCAGTTTTATAACCAAGCATCGAAATCACGTTCTTGCCGCCAATCATTTTTTGCATCGTTTTCACCCGTTCAATAATACCCCCGCACGGGTCAGACATTGTTGTTCAACGGGGTCGCCTTGTGTTAACCCTATGCTCATAATGCTTACCGCAAGATTAATATAGCACAGATTGAAGAAAATTGAGGGGGTAAAATTATTAAATGGTTAACTGCAGATGATAAAATCGCCAATAATAAAGTCGATGACAGGCTTTGCCGCCCGTAATAATGAAATGCCCGGTTTATCTTGGGGCTGGGAAATTCGCAGTGTAAACGCCAAGGGGTTGGATATCCGCATGCGCCTGCCCGATTGGGTTGACGGTCTGGAAGCGGCGGTTCGTGAGCAAATCGCCAAATCCGCCGGACGTGGCAGCATCAACCTGAGCCTGCACGTGCAGCGCGAAGAAGGCAGTGCTGCACTGAACATAAATCAGGCCCAACTGGGGCGCGTTCTGGCCGCACTTGCAAAAATCGAGGACACCGCAGCCGATAACAACCTGACGCTGGTGCATTGCACCGCAGCCGATGTGCTAAACCAGCGCGGCGTGATTGACAGCACGGTTGCCCAAATCGATACCGCGCCACTGCTTGGTGCCCTGCTGAATGATCTGCCGGTTTTATTGAAAGATTTTCAATCCATGCGCATGGCCGAAGGCGCAGTGCTTGATCGAGTCATCCGCGACCAGCTGGCGCAGATCAGTCAGCTAACAAAAGATGCAGCGGTTGCCGCCGAGAATCGCAAAACCGATGTGGCCAGTATTTTGCGCAAAAATCTGGCCCGTGTGCTGGAAAATTCCGATGGTGCCGATGCGGACCGCGTGGCACAGGAATTGGCCATGCTGGCGATAAAATCCGACGTATTAGAGGAGCTGGACCGCTTGACGGCCCATGTGGACGCAGCCTATCAGTTACTGGAAAAATCCGGCCCCGTCGGGCGAAAGCTGGATTTTTTGATGCAGGAATTCATGCGTGAAGCCAACACCCTGTGCTCCAAAGCCCAATCCAGCAACCTGACCCGCATCGGGCTTGAGTTAAAGGCCACGATTGACCAGATGCGCGAACAGGTGCAAAATGTGGAGTAAGCCATGAATACCAACCGCAATAACCGCTGTGGTCTTTTGATAATTTTATCATCGCCATCGGGCGCCGGCAAATCCACGCTGGCCAAACGGTTGATGACGTGGGATCCTGAAATCAGATTTTCCGTGTCCGCCACAACCCGAAAGTCGCGCAAAGGCGAGGTTGACGGGGTGGATTACCATTTCAAAACCCACGCAGAATTTGAACAACTGGTGAAAACCGGCGAAATGCTGGAACATGCACAGGTTTTCGGCAATTATTACGGATCCCCCAAGGCACCGGTGAAAACCGCGATTGATGCGGGGCGCGACGTTTTGTTTGATGTGGATTGGCAAGGCGGCCAGCAGGTGCGTGCCTCGAGCCTTGGCAAACATGTGCTGTCGATTTTTATTCTGCCGCCTTCCATTGCCGAGCTGGAGCGCCGTCTAAAAATGCGTGGTCAAGACAGTGACGAAGTGATTAGCGAGCGGATGCGCAAAAGCCGCGATGAAATCAGCCACTGGCCGGAATATGATTTTGTGCTGGTCAACGATGATCTGGATGACACTGAACAGCGTCTGAAAACCATCATCGCAGCCGAACGGATGCGCCTGTCACAACAGCCAGAACTGGTTGAAAAGGTGCGTGACTTAAACGCAGAATTCGAGGAAAGAACATGACAATTTACAATCTGGACGATGCCAGCCCCACCCTGCCCTCTGACGGCGATTTCTGGATAGCGCCCGACGCCAACGTGATTGGCAAAGTGGTGCTGCAAGTCGGTGCTTCGGTCTGGTTCGGGGCCACCTTGCGCGGCGATAACGAGCTGATTTTTGTCGGTGCCGGCAGTAATGTTCAGGAAAATTGCGTGCTGCATACTGATATGGGTTTTCCGCTAACCATCGGTAAAAACTGTACAATTGGCCACAAAGCCATGCTGCACGGCTGCACGATCGGCACCAATTCCCTGATCGGCATGGGCGCGACCGTTCTAAACGGGGCGCGCATTGGCAAAAACTGTCTGATCGGGGCTGGTGCGTTGATTACCGAAGGCAAGGAAATTCCCGACGGCTCCATGGTGATGGGGATGCCGGGAAAAGTGATCCGCCAGCTGAATCAGGCCGAAATTCAGGGGCTAACCGCCAGTGCCACCCATTACCAAGACGCCATGCGCCGGTTTCGTGGCGGGCTTGCGGTGAAAGAGGATTAGGAGAGCACCCCAAAGATACCGTAATGGGGCATGGCTCCGAATCTCTGATGTTTTGAGTTGCTGAGATGTTGGGAATGAAGTGTCGTTGTCCTTGATACGCTGAGCGTGTCTACGGGGTCTTGCAATGATGCGCGCCCCAATTCCTAAGAATAGAAGGGCAACGACATGAATGTTTTTATCGGGCTGGATGTATCTTTGGCAAGCATTGCGATCTGTGCTGTGTCCGAGAATGGTAAAATTTTGCGGGCGGTGTCGACTGAAAGCGAACCAGAGTCACTTGTGCGCGCATTACAAGAAATCGATGATACCATTGTTGGTGTTGGTGTTGGATTGGAGGCTGGACCACTGTCGCAATGGCTTTATAAGCACTTGACAGATGCTGGGTTTGAAACAGTTCTTCTGGAAACGCGTCATGTCAAAGGCGTCTTGAAGGCAATGCCAATCAAAACCGACCGCCGTGATGCGGAAGGGATTGCGCGATTACTGCGTATGGGATGGTTTCGCCCAGTGCATTGCAAATCGATTTACTCCCAAGAAACACGAGCTTTGCTGACAATATGTAGATGTGATATTTAGCCTCGTTATTTACGGGTTTATGCAAGGATGTAGATATGGACTAGTACA
>DOHJ01000151.1 GCA_003535335.1 Paracoccaceae bacterium
CACGCCCGCATGGTTAAGGTGTTCATGAAATATTATGATGCCGATCCGGCCACATTGACGGTGCTTTACCCTAACTTGCGCGCCTTGCTGGACAAGTTAAAAGCCGAGGGCCGCAAAATGGCCGTTTGCACCAACAAACCCGAGGCCCCTGCCCGCGAAATTTTGCGGCTATTGGATGCCGAGCATTATTTCGAGGTGCTGGTTGGTGGCGACACGATGCCGACCCACAAACCGGATCCGGCCCCGCTGCATGAATGCCTGCGCCAGATGGGCGTTGAAACCTGTCTTTACGTTGGCGACAGCGAAGTCGACGCCGAAACCGCAGATCGTGCCAAAATGACAATGGCTTTGTTTACCGCCGGTTATCGCAAAACGCCGGTTGAACAACTGCCGCATGATTTTGCCTTTGGCGATTTCGCCGAGCTTGGACCTTACATCGAGGAAATGGACAAAAAATGACCTTAAAAGCCCTGATTTTTGACGTCGACGGCACCTTGGCCGAAACCGAAGAAGCCCACCGCGAGGCTTTTAACCAGATCTTTGCCAAATGGGATCTGGGTTGGAACTGGTCGGTTGCCGATTACACAATCCTGCTGAAAACCACCGGCGGCAAAGAACGCATGCGCGCGCATCAAGAAACCCTGCCCGCCGGTGAACGCCGTTTGACGGACGATGAAATCGCCAAGTTGCACGTAGAAAAAACCGCCGCCTACGCCGCGATTTTAGCCGCCGGAAAACTGGAACTGCGCCCGGGCGTGGCCGATCTGGTCGCCTCCGCCCGCGCGCGGGGTTTGAAACTGGCCGTGGCCACCACCACAAACACCCCAAATGTCGAGGCCCTGTGCCAATGTTGCTGGGGCAAACCCGCGCTTGAGGTGTTTGATTTTGTCGCCGCCGGTGACATGGTGAAACAGAAAAAACCCGCCGCCGATGTGTTTTTACTGGCGCTGGAACAGCTGGGTCTGCCTGCTGATGCCTGCATCGCCTTTGAAGACAGCCGCAATGGCGTGATGTCGGCCCTTGGTGCCAAATTGCGGGTTCTGGTGACGCCATCGGCCTATACGGACGCTGATGATTTTAGTGATGCGGATTGGGTGATCAAAACACTGGAATTCAACAATCTGCCGGTTGTTTTACGGTAGGATTTATGGCCCGACCGGTTACCGCCTGATGCTGTGGCTTTGGGTTAAATCATCGCGCATGATCATGGTGCCGGTTTCCAAAATGAACTGCTCGGTGGCGTCCCTGTGCACAACCACATTGCCGGAAACGTCATCGAGCCCATAATCCAGCAATACCGGACAAAGCGGTGCGCTGGGGCCGATCAACATCCGAAACGGCACCATTTTTGACGCCCGCAGCAATGGCTCGAGTGATCCGTTCATCAGGGTTTGTGCGGTTATTGCCAGATACTTGGCATTTGCAATGGTTCGCCCAGCATCGCTAATATCCACGTCATCCGAAACAGGTTCTCGTTCGACAATTTTGGCCTTTGGCAAACGTTTTTTACTATCGCGAAACCCGCCAATAATAACCAGCCCCTCGCCGGGCGGATCAAAGCGGGAAAATCCGGATTTCTCGCTGTTTTCAACCGGTCTGTTCCAAAACGCGTTTATCGCAGCCAGCCCCATCGAGCGCGATAGACTGTCGGTAGAACAGATCATTTTTGCCAGATCTTTCAGGCGGCGGCCCCGAAACCCTGCCTCGGTTAAAATGCTGCGCGCACCCTCGGTGCCACGTTCGGGGCTGCGGGCAATACCGCAGAATTCACCGGCATAAACCATGGTCCAGTTTAGCCCGACCAGAACTTTGTCAACCAGCAGATCCGTATCAACACTTGCCGCCAAATCCCGCTCAATCATCCCGCCACCCAGCATTGACAAAATGACAAAACCGTCCGGCTCAACCGCCGCATCATGGGCGGTTTTGCAGATGATAATTGTGGCCGTATCAGGCTTTTCCTGCTCAAAATCAGCAAGCTCCCGCACCTGCATATCCCATGTGCCAAACACCGGTTGCCCGCTGTCGTTGATTGCCCAGCCAAAAGACCGCAGCAGATCAATCTGGTCGCGAAACTGCTTTAAACGACCGGCATCCTGAACCGCGACAAAAACATAGCCCGACAATTTTGGCAGAGGTGCTACTGGGGTCATTGGCCTATCCTTTATTCTTGGTTTACCTATGTGAATAACATGAATATTTAATCTAGCGACCCAGCAAAATGTCGCGGTTTGCCGATTTTGTGTTTTAAATATGCAGGACTTAACCGACCCTTCATTGTTAGGGCCTAGGGAAAGTAATAGCAGTACCGGCATTTAAGGAGCGTAATTGATATGGGCATGATGGAAATCAACGGGTTAAGTGGTGATCGTGTTTGGGATTGGGAAAACGGGTATTTCTGGTTTTCACATCCGTCACGCATCAATAAATTTCTGGCCCATTATGAATTGTTCCAGATGATCCTGAACCTGCCCGGTGATGTGGTGGAAATGGGTGTTTTCAAGGCTGGCTCAATGATCCACTGGGCCAGTTTTCGCCAGCTTTTGGAAAACAGCAATTCACGCCGGATCGTGGGTTTTGATACGTTTGGAAAATTCCCTACCAAAGGTGTCGGACTGGATGTTGATCTGGATTATGTTACCAATTTTTCTGCTGAAGCTGGCGACGCTTTAAGCAAAGCCCAAGTCGAAGAAATATTTGCGCGCAAAGGGTTTGATAACATTGAATTGCTGGAAGGAAATGTCAACGACACCCTGCCGCATTTTGTTCAGAGCAACCCGGCTTGTCGTATTGCGCTGCTGCATCTGGATCTGAATGTAAAAGAGCCAACAGAATTTGTTCTGGATGCGCTTTATGACAGGGTTGTGCCCGGTGGCCTCATCGTGGTTGATGATTATATGTCCGTTGTTGGTGCCACCGAAGCCATTGATGATTTGTTAGCTGAAAAAGGGCTGCAGATCGAAAAACTATCATTCCATTCAACACCGGCCTTTATTCGAAAACCAAAGCCGGATTTTGAAGAACTGTAGAAAAGGCGGGTGATACCCCGCCCCGACAACATTGTTTAAATAATAGCTTCAAACAAGGCTTTGGTGTTCTGGCTTGTCATTTCAACAGGGTTACCGCCAGTGCTGGGGTCATTCAGTGCCATTTTTGTCAGCTCGTCAATCCGGTCTGTTCCAACACCCATTTTTGACAGCTTACGCGGGATTTTCATCGAGTCGTTAAAATCCTGAACAAAATCACGGAATCCGTTAAACCCGCCTTTGATACCCAAATAAGCCGCAGCATTATCAAAGCGATCAGAAATCACCGGCGCGTTCATTTGCAAAACCGCTGGCATACAAACCGCATTGGTGGTGCCGTGATGGGTGTTGTAAACTGCGCCAATCGGATGGCTAAGCGCGTGAATTGCACCAAGACCTTTTTGAAATCCGGTCGCCCCCATGGCCGCGGCCGACATCATATGGGCGCGGGCCTCGATATCGGTGCCATCCTTGTAGGCGCGTGGCAGGTATTCTTTAACCAAACGCATGCCTTCCAGTGCAATACCTTGGGACATCGGATGATAATGCGGGCT
>DOHJ01000221.1 GCA_003535335.1 Paracoccaceae bacterium
CGCGCGAAATTTACGAGGATCCGGTCAGCATTTATGCCGCCAGCCGGCTTGGCTCGCCCAAAATCAACATTCTGCCGGCTGGTCTGTTTCCCGCCGCGCCACAAGCTGCCAGCCAGATCGGGTTGCGACCCGAACACATTCAGATTGGCCAAGGTCAAGAAGCCCGGGTTGTGCGGGTTGAACATCTTGGCGATCAAACCCGGATGCATTTGAAACTGGGCGATGCTGATCTGATTACCCTGACAGATGCCCACACCGATTTTACCAAAGGCCACACTGTTAAAATTGCCCCGCAATCCCCGCTATATTTTGACGCCAAAGGCGACCGTGTTCATTAAGGAGACCAAAATGTCCCAGTTCATCAACACCAAAGAAACCCTCGTTACCGAAGCCATCGACGGGGCCTTGCGCACGGCCAAGGGGCGGCTGGCGCGGCTGGACGGTTTTCCCCACATCAAGGTTGTGGTGCGCGCCGATTGGGATAAATCCAAGGTGGCGCTGGTGTCGGGCGGTGGCTCTGGCCACGAACCGGCCCATGTGGGCTATGTCGGCGAAGGCATGCTGACGGCGGCGGTTTGCGGCGATGTGTTTGCCTCGCCCTCGGTTGATGCGGTGCTGGCCGGAATTTTGGCGGTATCGGGTCCGGCGGGCTGTTTGTTGATTGTGAAAAACTACACCGGTGACCGGCTGAATTTTGGCCTCGCCGCCGAACGGGCACGGGCCTACGGCATCAAGGTTTCGATGGTGATCGTGGATGACGATATTGCCTTGCCCGATCTGCCGCAAGCGCGCGGTGTGGCGGGAACATTGTTTGTGCATAAAATCGCCGGTGCGCTGGCCGCAGAGGGTGCTGATCTTGAAACAGTAACTGCTGGGGCAAAACGGGTGATCAAACGGGTGGCCAGCATCGGCATGTCGCTTGACACCTGCACCGTTCCCGGTTCCCCTAAAGAATTGCGGATCGCGGCTGGCAAAGCCGAGCTTGGCTTGGGGATCCACGGCGAATCCGGTGTGGAACTGGTGGATTTCACCACAGCGCGTCAGGCCATGCAGACGGTGCTGGAACGCCTGAAATCCCATGTGGGCAGCGGGCCAAAAGTGGCATTGTTGAATAACCTTGGCGGGGCAACGCCGCTGGAAATGGCGGTTTTGGCCGAGGAATTGGCAAAATCAAACCAGATCGATGATATCCGTTATCTGGTGGGGCCAAGCCCGATGATGACATCGTTGGATATGCGCGGCTTTTCGGTTTCGATCCTGCCCGTCGATGAAACAGAGCTGGCCTTGGTAACGGCACCGGTGCCGATGCTTGACTGGCCCGGATGTCTTGAGCTGAATGCGCCAGTGATCCAGCCCATTCCAGACGGGTTGACCCCGATCAAGCCCATTCCTTCGAGAAATCCGGACAGGGCGGAATTTGTGGCCAAATGTTGCGATCTGTTTATTGCCGCGGAAACCGAATTGAACGCGCTGGATGCGCAGTCGGGTGATGGCGATACCGGCTCGACGCTTGCGGGGGCGGCGCGGGCCTTGAAGGCTGTAATAGAGCGGCTGCCGCTGGCCGATGCAACCCAGCTTTATCGTGCGATCGGGCTGGAACTTAGCCAGACCATGGGCGGATCATCCGGCGTGTTATTGGCGATTTTCTTTTCGGCAACAGGGGACGCGGCATCTTTGGGGATGTCCAATGTCGAGGCGCTGAAGGCCGGTCTGGAACGGGTTCAGGAAGTGGGCGGCGCGCAGCTTGGCGACCGGACCATGATCGACGCGCTGACACCGGCGCTGGAGGCTTTACCCGACGGGTTCGACGCCGCAGCCAAGGCGGCGCGGGCAGGGGCGGATCATACGGCCGAGATCGTCAAAGCCAAAGCGGGGCGCGCCAGTTATATTTCGCCGGACCGGTTGAGTGGCCATAATGATCCCGGTGCTCAGGCTGTTGCGCTATTGTTTGAAAACCTGCGGGCCGAGGTTCAAGGCTAGGCATAAAGTATCTATCGGCAATGTTTTGGTCGTGATCGGGCCTTGTTTGCCTGCGGCGCGGATATTTATCGAACAATAATCCGGTATAGGTTGACGTTTTACTGTACAGGCCGTAGCCAGCGGATATGGCACGTGCACCTTTATTACAGCTGACCGATATTTCGCTAACCTTCGGGGGTGATCCGGTTTTTGACAAACTTTCCCTAGTGGTTCAACCCGGTGATCGGGTTGCGCTGGTCGGGCGCAATGGATCGGGAAAATCTACCTTGATGAAGGTGATGGCGGATATCGTCGAGGCCGATCAGGGCGCGGTGATAACTTCACCCGGGGTCAAGGTTGGTTACATGGACCAAGCCCCTGATTTTGCGGGGTTTAAAACACTTGGTGAATATGCTTGCAGCGGTTTGCAGCCCGGTGAGGATTACCGTGTTGCCCAAGTTGCCGAAGGTTTGAAATTTGATCCCGAGGGCGAGATTTCGACCGCTTCGGGGGGCGAACGCCGTCGTGCTGCGCTTGCTAAATTGCTGGCCGAAGCGCCGGAACTGATGCTGTTGGACGAGCCGACGAACCATCTGGATATTCAGGCGATTGGCTGGCTTGAGGATTATTTGCGCGGCACCCGCACCGGTTATGTGCTGATTTCGCATGACCGCGCATTTTTAAATGCTCTGACCCGCGCCACGCTTTGGATTGATCGCGGCAAGGTTCGGCGTCAGGAAAAAGGGTTTGCGGCCTTTGAGGCATGGCGCGATAAAACCTGGGAAGAAGAAGATGACGCCCGTCACAAGCTAAAGCGCAAAATCAAGGCCGAGGCCCGTTGGGCGGTTGAGGGTATTTCAGCCAGACGCAAACGCAATCAGGGCCGGGTGCGGGCCTTGCGTGAATTGCAATCGGGACAAGCCGCACAGATCAAGCGCCAAGGCACGGCCGAAATGGTGCTGGATGCGGGGCAAAAATCGGGTAAAAAAGTTATCGAAGCCATTGATATTTCAAAGGTTTATGACGGAAAAACGATCCTGTCCACGTTTTCGCTAAAAGTTCAGCGCGGCGATGTCATTGGTTTTGTCGGGCCAAATGGTGTGGGCAAAACCACGCTTTTGAATATGTTGATTGGCCAATTGGAACCTGACAGCGGCACTGTTAGCCTTGGAACCAATTTGGAGATGGCGCTGTTTGATCAAAATCGCGCCCAGCTGGACCCGGAAATCAGTTTGTGGGAAAGCATGACCGGTGATGCGGGTTTGCGGGTTTCGGGCAAGGCCGATCAGGTTATGGTGCGCGGTGAACCGCGCCATGTGGTGGGCTATCTTAAGGATTTCCTGTTTGACGAAGCCCAGATGCGTGCCCCTGTACGATCATTGTCGGGTGGCGAAAAGGCGCGGCTTTTGCTGGCTAAAATCATGGCGCGGGAAAGCAATTTACTGGTGCTGGACGAGCCGACAAATGATCTGGATGTGGAAACGCTTGATTTGTTGCAAGAGCTGCTAACCGATTATAAAGGCACGGTTTTACTGGTTAGCCATGACCGTGATTTTCTGGACCGGGTGGTGAAAACCACAATCGCGATGGAAGGCGACGGTTTGGCCACGACCTATGCCGGTGGCTGGTCTGATTATCAAAGCCAGCGCAAAGAACAAATCGGTGAGGCCAAGTCTGCAAAGCAAAAAAAGCAAAACAAGGCCAGCGCGGCAGAAAAACAGGCCGATGCGGGATTGTCGTTTGTTGAACAACACCGGCTAGAGGAATTGCCCGCCGTTATGGAGCGTTTGGAGGCCGAGATTGCCAAGCTGGTCGATTTCATGTCGGACCCTGATATGTTCACGAACGAGCCGGTTAAATTTCAAAAAGCAACAGATGCCCTGATCGAGCGCCAGTCGGTTCTGGATGCGGCCGAAGACGAGTGGGTGCTGCTGGAAGAAAAATCTAATAAATGAGGAATATGTGCAGAATTGATCCAGTTTTCTGCCAAGCCTGATTGCGTTTTCCAACCTGTTCGGAATTAAAGTGGGGTGAAGCTGAAGCTGCGCTACATAATTCGGGATTGGAGCTGTTGAATTTATCCGGAAAACAGCCTGTTTTAACCGAATACCGGCCCCCCCCCTGACATATTTGTGACAACAGGTCGGCCAAAAACTTGTTTAATATCATTGGCTTTAGCCAAAGCAGACTTTACAATGATTCTATGTTTATCGAGCTAGGCCACTTCGCACTGATCCTCGCTCTCGCTGTAGCAACCCTGCAAGCGATCATTCCCCTTGTTGGTGCCCATAAATATTGGCCCGGCTGGATGGCCTTTGCCGTGCCGGCCGCCAATGCGCAGTTTTTCCTGACGGCCACGTCGTTTGCAGCGCTCACTTATGCCTTTGTGACCTCGGATTTTTCGCTGAAAGTGGTTGTTGAAAACTCTCACACCGCCAAGCCGATGCTTTACAAAGTTTCGGGCGTTTGGGGGAATCACGAGGGCTCGATGCTGCTCTGGGTGCTTATTGTTACCCTGTTTGGGGCCTGTGCCGCGTGGTTTGGCGGCAATTTACCGCCGGGCCTGAAGGCGCGGGTTTTGGCGGTGCAATCTATGGTGGGGGTGGCGTTTTTGGGCTTTGTGCTGTTTACCTCAAACCCGTTCGAACGCTTGCAATTCCCGCCCTTTAACGGGCGCGACCTTAACCCGTTATTGCAAGATCCGGGCCTCGCGTTTCACCCGCCGTTTTTATATCTGGGCTATGTTGGCCTGTCGATGTCGTTCAGTTTTGCCATTGCCGCCCTGATCGAGGGGCGGGTTGAGGCAGCATGGGGCAGCTGGGTGCGGCCCTGGACGCTGGCGGTGTGG
>DOHJ01000172.1:0-332 GCA_003535335.1 Paracoccaceae bacterium
TTGCCCAGCACGTCAACAACAACCGCAGTATTGAACGGAGTTGTATCCGCATCATCCACCGCATCAGGCGCGTCGTTAACCGGCGCAACCGTCACGGCAACTTCGGCTGTATCGGTGCCGCCGTTTCCGTCGCTGATTTCGTAAGTGATTGTATCGTCACCGTTAAAATCAGGGTTCGGCGTATATTCCAGCGTGCCGTCAGCATTTACAGTCACAGTGCCGTTCTCGGCTGTCGGAGTGCCTTCGATGACCAGCGGGTCGCCTTCGGGATCGGTATCGTTGCCCAGAACGTCGATGGTCACCGGAGTGTCCTCGTCCGTGCTGGCTTCGTC
>DOHJ01000172.1:674-7813 GCA_003535335.1 Paracoccaceae bacterium
TCAACGGCTGTCGGGGCAGTGTCGGTTGCCAAAGTGACATTGTCATTGGTATCAATCAACGGAACCATCACATAATCATCTGGCAAAGCTGTAGTGTCTGTGATTTCAAGGTTGGTGATTAGAGGCAGGTCCGCAGCAGGGCCAACGGCTTCTGGATCGGCGTTTATCAGAAAATCAATTGCGTTGCCATCGGGGTCTGATAGCGATATCGAATACATTTTTGTTTCAACAACAGATCCGTCTTGAAGTGTTGCATCAACAAAATAGGATGTAACTGACGAAACTGTATACGTAACACCGCCGATTTCGGTCGTGTCACCAGGATTGATTTGATGATCAATGGCGGTATCAAATACAATAGGATCACTAACACCTACCAGATCGCCACCGGATGTGGACAATGAATCACCAACCGCGGGTGTAGCTCCAGACAGCTGAATGGCGTCAAAAATTGTTGCAATAGGCATTATACGTTCCCCTAAATTTCAAAGACATCAGAACATTCTGGTCTGACGACCACTTATTAAATTGGCCTATCCAGCAGTGGATTTGACCATGTTACATTTAACCATCTACAAAGAGTGACATCGGACCATTGAGCGGACGCACACTCGTCGACAACGATTTTATTTTTAGGGAGGGCAGTTACCGCATCAGCGATACTGTGGTTGCGAAACGAAACAGGAATCTGTTTCAGCAGTACTTTCGCAACACATGCGTATCTTAGCTGTCATATCAGACAGGTCGGACACACATTCCTTCCCCGCAATAAATCGCGGACATTCATGTGCGGCCGCCCCCGTGGCCAAACAGATATCACCCCCCAGATGGGCTACCCTTAAGTAGTCGATCCGGCGGACGAAAAAAAGAAGAATGTGAAGAAATTGTGCCGAAACCATGCCGGAAAGGGGGGGCACTTGACAAAATTTTGTCTTATTTAACGATGTTGATGTCACATTTCAAGTTTCTGAGGGTTGTTGGGTGTTCCATCCGGGATGGAGGTTTAACATATTGTAAATAAACACTAATTAATCAATCTCTGTAGTTTTTACATATCTAAAAGGACAAGTGTTTTAGTTACAGTAATCGAAAATAAGCCATATTGTTTCAAACTTAGGGACAGTGGGTAAGTGCCAAATTGTTCGAATTGGGAAACGTTCAGATAAATTCCCCGTCCGATACTTTGTTAACAGAATCGCGCTAATTTTAGCAAATTTTGTTTAATTGTGTCTGATTGTGAACGATGCTGAGCCAGTCTGTTCAGGAAAATAGCGAATCGGATGGCGAATTAGCGGTAGTGAAATTAAATGAGCAGCACAAAAAAACGGCGGGCAAAACCTGAAAGTTTTTACCCGCCGCAAATTTTCAGTTTATTTCGTATTAACCGGAAATCAAACCCATGCTCTCCAGCTTCAGTAAAACCTGATGGGCGCAGTTATCAACCTCGACGTTTTCGGTCTCAACGATTATTTCCGGGTTCTCGGGTACTTCGTAGGGATCCGAAATCCCGGTGAATTCCTTGATTTTGCCTTCGCGGGCCAGTTTATATAGCCCCTTGCGGTCCCGGCGTTCACATTCTTCCAGCGAAGTGGCCACATGCACCTCTAAAAACGCGCCAAACTGTTCGATATCTTCGCGCACGGCACGACGGGTCGCTGTGTAGGGTGCAATTGGCGCGCAAATTGCGATGCCACCATTCTTTGTGATTTCGCTTGCAACATATCCGATGCGCCGGATGTTCAAATCGCGGTGTTCTTTGGAAAATCCCAGTTCGGATGACAGGTTTTTGCGCACCACATCACCATCCAGCAACGTCACAGGACGGCCACCCATTTCCATCAGCTTGACCATTAATGCGTTTGCGATGGTGGATTTTCCAGAACCGGACAGACCGGTAAAGAATACGGTAAAGCCTTGCTTGTTGCGGGCCGGTTTTGTTCTGCGCAATTCACTGACCACAGCAGGAAAGGAAAACCATTCGGGAATTTCCAGCCCTTCAGCCAAACGGCGGCGCAATTCGGTGCCGGAAATATTCAGAACCGTTACGCCATCTTCAATTTCATCGGCAGGCTCGTACTGGGCGCGTTCCTGCACATAAACCATATGTTTGAAATCAACCAGCTCAAGACCGATTTCCTCTTCGTGTTTGCGAAACAGGTTTTGCGCATCATAAGGACCGTAGAAATCCTCACCCTTGGAGTTTTTGCCCGGACCAGCGTGATCGCGGCCAACAATAAAGTGGGTGCAACCGTGGTTTTTACGGATCAAACCATGCCAAACTGCTTCGCGTGGCCCCCCCATCCGCATGGCCAGATTTAGCAGGCTAAGCGACGTAGTAGCTTGTGGATATTGATCCAGCACGGCCTCATAGCAACGCACACGGGTAAAATGGTCGATATCTCCGGGTTTGGTCATGCCGACCACCGGATGTATTAACAAATTGGCTTGAGCCTCACGCGCGGCGCGAAAGGTTAATTCCTGATGCGCACGGTGCAGCGGGTTGCGCGTTTGAAAGGCAACGATCTTGCGCCAACCCATTTTGCGAAAAAAGGCACGCAATTCGTTCGGTGTGTTGCGCCGGCCTTTGAAATCATAATGTACGGGCTGCTGGATGCCGGTGATGGGTCCACCCAGATAGATTTTTCCAGCCTGGTTATGCAGGTAGTTCACCGAAGGATGCGCGATGTCATCGGCGCCGAAAACGCCTTTGGCCTCGACAGATTTATTTGGCTGCCATTTATCAGTAACCGAAATAATCGCCAGAATAACGCCTTCCTGGTCGCGCAGGGCGATGTCCTGACCCGGCTCAATGCTGTCGGCGAATTTTTCATCTACATCCAGATTGATCGGCATTGGCCAAAGTGATCCGTCAGCCAGACGCATGTCTTTTACAACGCTGTTGTAATCCTCTTCGTCCATAAAGCCCTTAAGCGGGTTGAACCCGCCGTTCATCAGCAGCTCCAGATCACAAGTCTGGCGCGGGTTTAAATCCCACGAGATCAGCTCGGCGGCGTCAACCTTTAGTTTTTGGGCACTTTCATAGGAAACATACAGCTCCGGAATCGGGGCAAGGATTTGCATAGACATTGGCTACTCTCGATTTGTTATATTATTTAAAACGGCCTGCAACACCGCGGCCGATTGCAGTGAATTAGCGCCTGAATATGTTATTATTCAAGCACCATTAAGATAGTTTTATGAAGTGAGGCCGAAAATCCCCGATTTTAGTGTTTTTTATGGATTATTCGTCATTTTCTGCCAAAAACCGTTCGGTTTCCAAGGCGGCCATGCAACCCATTCCGGCCGATGTCACGGCTTGGCGGTATTTGTGATCGGTCAGATCACCCGCCGCAAACACACCGGGGATCGAGGTTGCGGTGCTGTCAGGTTCCGTCACAACATAGCCGCCCATGTGGGTTTGCAGCACATCTTTGACCAGCTCATTCGCCGGCGCGTGGCCGATTGCAATAAACACACCTTTGCACGGAATTTCAGTGATTTCGCCGGTTTTTGTGTGTTTAACTTTAACACCGGTCACACCTTTTGGCATGTCATCGCCAACCACTTCGGCCAGTTCGTGAAACCACAGCGGTTCTATTTTCGGGTTCTTCATAAGGCGATCCGCCAGAATTCTTTCACTGCGCAGCTCGTCACGGCGGTGGACCAATGTCACCTTGCTGGCGAAATTGGTTAAAAACAGCGCTTCTTCCACGGCCGTATTGCCGCCGCCAACCACAACGATTTCCTGATCGCGATAAAAGAAACCGTCACAGGTGGCACAGGCCGAAACGCCAAAACCTTTAAAGGCCTCTTCGCTTTCCAGCCCCAGCCATTTGGCCCGCGCACCTGTGGCCAAAATAACCGCATCACAGGTGTAAATCGTGCCGCTATCGCCGATTGCGCTAAAGGGGCGTTTGGACAGATCCAAATCAGTGATGATGTCGCTGATAATTTCGGTGCCGGTGGCGCGGGCGTGGGTCTCCATGTTGACCATTAAATCGGGCCCCTGAATTTCGCTGTGACCGGGCCAATTTTCAACCTCGGTCGTGGTGGTCAGCTGACCGCCCGGCTCAATGCCTTGTACCAATATCGGTTTCAACATGGCGCGGCTGGCGTAAATTCCGGCGGTGTAACCCGCAGGGCCGGAACCGATAATCAGTACTTTTGTGTGACGTGTTTCGGCCATCATAGCCCCCTTTGCGTGAATGCATTTCAACCCGATATAATCACGACAGGCAGTTAGGGAAAGGCCCAGTGTTTGCTGTGCGATAATATGACGTATATTTTGCCACATAGCTAAGATAATTGCGTGGTTGTGAAATATTGTTGCGCATAGACCGCCCAACACGTACAATCCGGGAAAACCATGGGGGCGTATTATGGCAAATTCCAAACTAGATTCGATTGACCGGATGATACTGGCCGAATTACAGGCCAACGGGCGGATGACGAATGTGGATTTGGCCAAGAAGGTTGGCATTTCGGCCCCGCCTTGCTTGCGTCGTGTGCGCACCTTGGAAGAAAGCGGTTATATTCGCGGTTATTTCGCCGATGTGGATGCACGCGAGCTGGGCTTTGAGGTGCAGGTTTTGGCCATGGTCGGTTTGCAAAGTCAGGCCGAAGTTGACCTGTCGGCATTTGAGGAAAAATGTCGGGGTTGGTCGTTGGTGCGTGAATGCCACATGCTGAATGGCGAGGTGGATTTTATTCTGAAATGCGTCGCCCCCGATTTATCGTCATTCCAGAGCTTTTTAACCGAACATCTGACCGCAGCTGATAATGTGGCAAGCGTAAAAACATCGCTGGTTATCCGGTGTGCCAAGGACGAGCCTGGTGTTCCGTTCGATGTGCTGGAACAGCGGCTGCAAAAACCGGCTTAGGCGGCCAATACTTCTAGCGTATCATTTTTGGATAACCTGGGATAAGCGGTTGAGCCAAAATGTCCCAAAGAGGTTATATGCGGAAACATATCCAGAAATAACGGCAAGGCTTCCTGGCTCAGGCTTGTCCGTACATCTTTGCCCGGATGGTAACTTTCGATCTCAAGACCATTTGCGCGGATAATCTGGTGATTGGAAAATAACAGGTGGTAAACGCGGGTTGTGGTAACCGGTGTGATTTCCAGCACGGTTTCCCCGTCAATAAATGCTGTAACAGGTGCAAGTGCTGCCTTTGTCCCCAATGCGGCAATCAAAGAAGGGTCGCGGCGCAGCAGGCGAGCGGATGAACCAAGCATCAAATCGGGCATCGGGCGGCCCAATCCAAAGCTGTCGGCCGTGATGCGTGACAGGGTCGTTGAATTGTTCGGGTTGTTGCCGCCTTGGGCCGAAACAGACATCGAACCGATCCAAAGCAATGTTTGTGGACCATTATCCACAGTGCAGACGCGATCGCCGGGCAATAAATCTTCTACAGCAATCGGTCCTGTTTCGCATGAAATCAGTGTGCCGCGGGCAATTGCGCAAAATGCATCTGTAAACAGCGGCATATCCGCAATGGCGCGTCTGTATTCGTGGATTTGTGAATTGTGACCCAGATAGGCGGCCTCGCATAATCGAGACTGAGGCAAGCCGCGTAGAGGCCGCCTTTCTGGCTGAGCGGTTCGCAAACGAAGAACCGAATTATTATTTCTGATACCCATCTCGGTTGGCAGGGAGTAGGTCATGTAACGTCCTTTTGATGTTACATCTTCCTTCGGTCCCCACCGAAGATGTGTAGAAATTTGTTAAGGGTAAAATGTCAGAACTTTGTCAGCCTGTCAAAATCTTGACAAAGATGCATGGGTTTCATCAGTTAATATAGCCAAAAACGCAGTATTGTTTCGCAAAACAGTATCAATCTGCCTTATTCGACACCAAACGGGCATTAGAATCATCTAAAATAAAAAAGGCCACCCGCGAAGGGTGGCCTGGTTACTGGCTACAAGGAACGTAACGGGTATACGTTAGTTCTGTTAATTTATTCTCTACCCTTGGCGGGATTTTAGCGGGGCATTCAGATTATTGCGTTTAGCGATCCATTCACGGCGTCGCGTGCCTCTGGTCCATGGCATCACAACATCGGTTTTGGCTGCTTCGGCTATCATATTCTTAATCATACGCTGTTTTTTCATTTTACTGCTCCCGCTCATTTCAATTTGTCGGCGCGCTTTTTGTACGTTGTGCCTGTCGTTGCGCCGGTAATGGAAAATATGGCAGCGTATTAAGGCCATAGAATGGCTGCAATTTGAAAAAACGGCGGTTGCGCATTTTTTAGGGAAAGCAATTAAGGCAAAGAGAGCTTTTACACCCGTGCGCCGCATTCCTTAAGGATTGTTCGCCAAACGCAGAGTAATTTTCGTAATTTTCACACATTGTTTCGCAAAATAGGGCATCAAGTTGGGCGGGCCTGCCATAATCACCGCCACTTTGCGAAATCTGAACCTACAGCCGGATGCAAGAAATCAATCGCCCGTAATCGGCCTCTTTTTGATGTACGCTGCGCCGGTAAGAATAAAACCGCGCCGCGTCATTATAAGTGCAGTGACGGATCCACTCGGCCTGTTTCACATTTGCTTCGCGCAGCCGGTGCAAACAAAATGCGGGCAAATCAAAATGCAGCCGGTCATCATGGCCACCTGCAAAGAAACGCGAATAGTTCGGTCCATGCGCCATAACCGTGTCCATAAATTCCGGCCCCACCTCATAAGCAGCCTGACTGATGCAAGGGCCGATGACCGCGCAAATATTTCCAATATCGGCACCCAGGGCCAGCATTGCATCCAGGGTGGCCTCGATTACACCGTTCAAGGCACCTTTCCAGCCGGCATGCGCGGCACCGATAATTCCGGCCCTGTTATCGGCAAACAGCACCGGCGCGCAATCGGCGGTTAAAATTCCCAGCGCAATGCCTTTTGTGGCGCTGACCATGGCGTCTGCCTTGGGGCGATCTGCGGGCAAAGGCTCGCAAATCGTCAGCACGTTACTCGAGTGATACTGATGAACAGAAACCAGATTGGCCGCATCCAGATCCATTGCACTGGCAACGCGGTCACGGTTGGTGGCCACAGCTTGGGTCTGATCGGTCGATCCAAAACCACAGTTCAGCCCCTTGAATACACCGCTAGAGGCCCCGCCGCGTCGGGTGAAAAAACCGTGGCG
>DOHJ01000172.1:8218-13729 GCA_003535335.1 Paracoccaceae bacterium
TTGCTTGGATAAATCGCTTAATACAGCGTCCCCGTTTTGGCAGGGTCGGTCAAGCCATTAAAGACAGAGATCTGGTTTTTAAGCGTTTCGTCGCCATGCAAGGATCATAAAGCCGATACCAACCGCAATCATCGGCAGGGATAATTGTTGGCCTTTGGTAATGCCGAATTCACCAAATTGCATGACATATCCCATCGGGTTTGTCGCCGTGATGAATTGCGCATCGGCCTGACGGAAAAATTCAACGATGAAACGCGATAGGCCATATCCGGCAATAAACAACCCCATCAACTGGCCCGGTTTTTTCAACCAGCCACGCCTGAAGCCCAGATACAGCAAGACAAGCCCAAGGATCAAACCCTCCATAATGGCCTCGTATAATTGCGACGGATGGCGGGCACAAAGCCCTGCAACCTGCGGGCAATATTGCGCTGCATCCCCCGGAAAAATCACCGCCCAAGGCGCGTCCGATGGTCTGCCCCATAATTCGGCATTGTTGAAATTGGCCAGACGGCCCAAAAACAGGCCGGCAGGTGCGGCCATGGCCATCAGATCACCGAACGACAGCATTTTAATGCTGTGCTTCCAACAAAATATCAGACCGGTAACAACAACCCCGATAAAACCGCCATGAAACGACATGCCGCCATTCCAGACCTTAAGAATTTCCATCGGGTTTTGCAAAAAACCGTCAAATTCGTAAAATAGCACATAACCCAGCCGGCCGCCGATAATAATGCCGATAATCGCCCATGTTAGAAATGCCTCGACCAGATTAGGTTGCATCGGGGCCGTATCACTGCGCCACAAACCGGGCTTGCGCACCGCACGCAGAACAATGCGGTAACCGATGATAATTCCAACGATATAGGCCAACGCATACCAGCGCAGGGCCAAATCAAAACCGAACAGATCAACGCTGAAAATTTCATTGCCAATGCCGGGAAAGGGGATCATATTTTGCATAGTTGTTAATTGCCTTTTCTATTTGGGTAAAGTCAACCTTGTGATTTGCCCAATGTCAGATCATATATAGGTGAACTGCAATTCAGTGAAAGGCACCCAATGCAAAACCGTAACAAAGTAATTGACGATATTTCCGATATGTTCACCAATGCAATAGGCGTTGCCCAAGGTGCCAAAGACGAAGCGGGCACCGCGATGAAAAGCTGGGTTGACCGCTGGATGGCGGATCGTGATTTCGTTAGCCGCGAGGAATTTGATGCGGTTCGGGCCATGGCCCAAAAGGCCCGCGAAGAAAACGAAGCCCTAAAGGCGCGGCTGGATGCGCTGGAAGGGGTGGCCAAGAAGAAGATTGCACCAAAGAAGGCAGCTGTGAGGAAAGGTTAGCATGATTTAACTATTTATATTTGTAGAGGCAGTATTTTTGGTGAAACCATTTAAGTTCAATGAGGCGTTAAAGCAATTTTTCGGGGCTGAAGTCGGCGCTGGTTCTGTTGTTACGGAAAAAGATGAGGCCCGAAAATCACAAATTACGATCACACAATATGAGAATGAAGTTATTGCATCGGTTTTCAAAAACATTCCACGCGGATCAAAAACGAGTTTAAGTGAGCGTGGAATTTCAGCAGAGGTATCTTTGCGTCTTTATCCTACGGGTGAGTTAATAAATCTAGTTCTTCTGCACCCAAAGCCGGATAGAACTGAACTTAGAATTTATATGAAAGCGGGGGTGTTTAAGCCTAAAGCTGGACTGATTTGGTTCGTGTATGTCAGAAATGAAGAAATCTGGATTGGTGCGCTTGATGAATATTCCATGTCAGAAATTATTGGCGGAAACACCAGGCCTACAAGTCAGCAAACCCTGATAGATTTTTCTGATGACGAATTTCAATCAGTCTTGCAGGAGATGAAAAGACCAAGAACGATTGAGCAAACAATTAACCGCATAAAAAGAGACCCTAGAATTGCGCGCGACGCGCTTCGGAAATCAGGTTACGTTTGTGAAATGCTGCCAGACCACCTCTTTTCACTTCAAAAAACAATGACAAGCCATACTTGGAAGCCCATCATTTAATCCCGATATCCATACAACCTAAATTTGAAATCAGCCTGGATCAATCAGAAAATATTTGTATCCTTAACCCTTATGCACATAAGATGGTGCATCATGCTACATACGCTTTAATAGCTGACCATGTGAAAAAATTGGTAGCGCCACGAGAGGCATTTCTTAAGTCTCTGGAGCTAAGTGTAGATGATGTATTGAAAATTTATGGCGGACCGTGATGTGAACCAATTTAAATTCATTGACTTGTTTGCTGGAATCCGCGGATTTCATCTGGCGCTGAAATCCTTGGGTGGTGAATGCGTATTTGCATCTGAGATTGATGAAAAAGCCCAAGCAACTTATATTGATAACCACGGTGGTACTGTGTTTGGTGATATCCGAAAGATCACAAGCCCAGATTTTTCAGATCAACACATAGAGGATTTAATTCCTGACCATGATATCTTGGCCGCAGGCTTTCCGTGCCAACCGTTTAGCTTGGCAGGCGTTTCAGCACGAAATCATTTAGGGCAACCGCATGGTCTGTTAGATGAAACGCAAGGCACGCTTTTTTATGATATTGCTCGAATTGCGATGATAAAAAGACCAGCGGCACTATTGCTTGAAAATGTTGCAAATATTGTTAGTCATGATGGTGGCCGAACATTTAGGATATTAAAATCAATTATTGAAAAACAGCTTGGTTATGAGCTTCATTTCAAAGTTTTGAATGCACAAACCCTTGTTCCACAGCGTAGACGCAGATGTTTTATTGTTGCATTACGCGACCCCATTGGCGGTTTTCTGTTCCCAGAGCTATTGGGCGGCCCAATTCCATTGAAAGAAGCCTTGGAAACATGTGTTGATGATAAATACACAATTTCGGATCGCAGTTGGGAGGGTCATCAAAGACGAACAAAGCGTAATCTTGAACGGGGAACGGGGTTTACGGCGTTTGCGGCAGATTTGAACCGGCCAGCAAATACGTTAGTTGCGCGTTATTACAAAGATGGGAAAGAATGTTTGGTTCCACAAAAAGGCAAAAACCCAAGATTTTTAACGCCACGCGAATGCGCTCGCTTGCAGGGATTTCCAGAAAATTTCAGACCGCACCCTACGCGTTCAGTGGCGTACAAACAGTTTGGTAATGCTGTTCCCGTGCCATTGGTTAAAGTCGTTGCCAAAAAATTGTTAGAACAAATTTCAAGCTTGAACAGTATTGAGAGTGGAAATGTTACTGATCCCGTATGCATTATGACTGGGTGATGTTCGCTCTATACCTTCTGTAACAACGCAATAATCTGCCCCTGCACATCATCTGGTTGCGCTTCAATCGCCTCCATCACACGGCGCAATTCCCCGCGAACGCCGTGCAGCTGGTCAATCAATGACAGCACTACCCCCAAGGCATCACCTTGCAGATCAAACTGCTCGTCCAGATCGCAAATCAGCTCGATACGGGCCAGATCGGCGGCGGAATAAACCACGCCGGATTCAGATTGGGACGGGCAGATAAATTCGTGTTTAACATAAGTTGTCAGACGTGTTCGGGTTAGGCGGCTGACGGTGGTTATCAGTTGTTCTTCTGAATAATATCGGCTCATCAGTTCATCCCTTTTCTTGGGTCATAGGCGTGTGATTTTCCCCAGCCTTGCATGAATTTTTCCAGATCCGCGTCAATTTCAGGCGGCATCACAATGCGCAATTCAACCATTTGATCGCCCGCCTTGCCCGCCCGTTTCACCCCTTTGCCGCGCAGGCGCAGGGTTTGTCCGGAATTGGCACCTTTGGGGATGCTCAGATTGACCGAACCATGGATTGTGGGGGTTGCCACCTTACCCCCCAGCGTGGCTTCGGCAATGGTGATCGGCAGGGTGATCAGAATGTCATCGCCATCGCGCTTGAAGGTTTTGTCAGTTTTCACGCTGATCGCCACATAGGCATCGCCGCGCGCGCCCTTGCCGTGACCTTCGCCGCCTTTGCCGCGTAAACGGATGGTTTGGCCATCAGAGGTGCCTTCGGGGATTTTAACCTCGAGATTTTCGCCCGAGGGCAGGGTGATGCGTTTTTTACCCCCTTTAGCCGCCTCGATAAAATCAACTTCGAGCATAAAACGCGCATCCGCTCCGCGGGCATCAAAACCTGCACCATAAGCGCCGCGCGCACTGTGGGCTTGACGTTGACGCAGGATATCGGAAAAAATATCCGACATATCGCCAAAATCCTCATAGCCATGGGTGTTGCCATAACCATGGCCGGGTTGCTCGGCATAATCGCGGTAAAATTTGCGCTCGGGCTGCTTTTCGGCACCGCTTGCGTCAATTTCACCGGCATCAAAACGGCGGCGCTGGTCTTTGTCTTTTAGTAAATCGTAAGCGGCAGAGGCAGCTTTGAATTTCGCCTCGGCCGCACTATCGCCCGGATTCAGGTCCGGGTGGCTGTCTTTGGCTATTTTGCGATAGGCCTTTTTGATCTCCGCATCAGTGGCGGATTTTTTCAGGCCAAGCGCTGAATACGGGTTGTTGCTCATGGGCGGATGCTCCGAAAAAAATTGGGCTGTTGGGTTGAATATAATCTTTAACTGGCAAGAATAAAGCCCAACACGCATGAAATATCAGGCATATTTGGTTTTTGCATGGGAGTATTGAGACAACAAAGTGCTTTGGCCCAAACTGGTAGTTTGATCAAACGACTGCTAATGGCAGCTTTGAGCCCATAGATACGGTCGCAATTGCTTGTGGGTCAAACTTGCTCGGTGTTTGACAGCAAGCAATATTTCAAGTGTCGTTTTTGGCTGTGAACAGTCGGCGGGTGTTTGACCCCGCACGCATTAATACGGCATATTTATCCCAGCATACTTTTTACGCGGGGGACCCAAGCCATGAAAACAGATGTCAAAGCACTGGTTGTCGGGGGCGGGGCGGTTGGCACCGCGATTGCCTATCATCTGGCCAAAGCGGGCTGGGATGATGTGGTTCTGCTGGAACGTGACGAGCTGACCTGTGGCTCGACCTGGCATGCCGCCGGTTTGCTGCCGCTGTTCAACATGTCCTATGCCACCACGCATATCCACAAATATTCTGTTGAATTTTACAAATCGCTTGAGGCGGAAACCGGTTTGAACGCTGGGTTTGCCGTGGTTGGAAACCTGCGCATGGCTCGCACAAATGAACGGATGGATGAATATATGCTCTACGCCTCGACGGCTGAAACCTGTGATGTGCCGTTTGAATGGTTGACGCCCGAGCAGATAAAACAGCGCTGGCCCCTGATCCGCACCGACGATCTGAAGGGGGCGCTTTATCACAACACCGACGGCTATATTAACCCCGCCGATGTGACCATGGCCATGGCCAAAGGTGCGCGTCAGCGCGGTGTGGTAATTGAACGCAAATGGCAGGTCGATGCCTATGACTGGAATGGCGAGGTCTGGGAAGTGACCTGCACAAAGATGGCCGAAAAAGGTGGCAATCTGGTGGCAACCGACGAGCAGGTGATCA
>DOHJ01000172.1:14100-14390 GCA_003535335.1 Paracoccaceae bacterium
GGCAACCACGCCCAGCGCACCGCACAAATGCTGGGCATCAAAATGCCGGCCATTCCGGTGGAACATCAGTTCATCGTCACCGATGTCGATCCGGCCCTACAAGAGTTTCGCAAAACCAACCCTGAACATCCCGTGATCCGTGATGCTGACGCGCAAAGTTACGTGCGCGAAGAACGCGGGGGGTGGATTTTGGGCGTTTATGAAAAAGAAGCACCGGCCTGTTTTGAACGTGGCGTGCCTGACAGTTTTCGCGCCGATCTGTTTCCGCTGGCGCTGGAGCGGATCGAAGA
>DOHJ01000164.1 GCA_003535335.1 Paracoccaceae bacterium
GAGCATTGAGAGCCTGAAGAAGCATTTGATGGCATACCTGCTGGCCTACAACTTCCAGCGCCCCCTAAAAGGGTTGAAATATATGTCGCCCTATGACAAGATGATCGAGATTTACGAAGATAAAGCCGAGTTATTTCGGTTTGATCCCACCCAGAAGATTGTGGGACTTAACACCTACTCATAAAAAAGGAAGGCCGGAGGAGCCTTCCTTTTAAAATTTAAAATGAATTGTGTTTTAATTCACTGTACCGATGGAAAAGAACATGGTTTCGCCAGAGTGGTCATCAACCCCGTCATTATCGGTTGAAATCAAGGCGGTGCCATCGGGCAAGATTGCCATGCCTTCGACCTTGTCCAGAATATATCCACCCGTTGCGGCCAGATCCGGTAACAAATCACGCAGCAGTTCTTTGTTTACAACGGGTAATTGACCACCCAGTGCTGCAGGCTGCAATTCTGACAAGGCAACGCGATAGATCTTTTTGGTTACGGCGCGGTCATCATGCTGGTTGTCGCGCTCGATAATATAAGCGTAATCGCCATGGATCGAAATTTCCGAAATCCCGACCCAGCCTTTGTCGGTAGCGGCCTTGGGGTAATGGACCGCGCCCCATTCTTTGGTTTCAATATTATAGGCCAGCAGTTTCACGTGGTTTGCTGGATCGTCTTTCCATTCGCGCTGGATCGCAATCCACAAAACGTTACCAACCCGCGCGATGCCTTCGGCTGAAAACCGTTTTTCTACCGCCAATAATTCTGCTGGAAAGGGAATTTCCTGTTTGATTTCCCCTTTGGCATTGATGTTGTAAATGGCATGAGGAACCAGTTTGTCGGTGCGCCCTTCCGAGGCAACCCAAAAGCCGCCCTTGCCGTCCAGAGCAATGCCTTCCATGTCCAGTTTTTGCGCGGCAGAACCACCACGTGTGACACGAATAGCATCGGTGATTTTTGCCGGTCTGGTCGTTGCATCAATTTTAAAAATAGTCGGCTGCATCCGGTAAAAACTGTCATTCACGGCGTAAATACTACCATCAGCATCGGCTACCATGCCTGAAATTGCCCCCCAACCTGTCAGGGTCTTCATGCCTGCACTGGTCAGCATCGGATAGCTGGCGGGAGCGTTCTGATACTGGTAAATCATCACATGGGCACGGGGGCCTTTATCATTGATAAAATCCTTTTCATTGGCAGATACCAACAGTCCGCGCGAAGGAATTGCAACAAAGCCTTCCGGGCCAACGCCGGATGGCAGCAGCTGTTTTAAAACCGGATTGGCCAGATCAGTGGCGTCATAAACCCCGATAATCGAGGCGCGTTCGGCACCGACAAAAATCAGTGGAGTGCCGTTGAAAACAGCGGCATCAATTGACTCCGGCTCGACCCCTTTGTTGCCGGACCGCTTTTCAGGGTAATGGCCGATTTCGATAACTGCGCGCTCAAAGGACAGGCCGCTTTCGTAAACTTCGGTGCCATCTTTGTTGAAAATCGTCCAGCTGCGCGAACCGCCCTGATAATCGCCCTCGTTGGCGATTGCAAAATGAGTGTCGTCAACCCATTTAACCGCATCCGGTTCGCGTTTGCGCGCCATCTGGTTTTGCTCGAACGTCAGCGCACGTTCCTCGTCGGTGTCGATGCCCAACAGATCAACTGCTCCGGCTGAAAAATCTGAAATAATGCTGCCGTCGCGGGCCACAACCACCAAATGGTTGTTTTCCTGCAAGGTGACCACGATCTCGCCCAGATTGTTTATCGAAACAAATTCCGGTTCGGGATCGGACGGGGCTATTTCGGCCAAACCGGTCAGGGCCACATGGCGCAGGCTGGCACAATCCAGTTTGCCGTCCTTCAGGTCAATCAGCACCAGTTCACCGGCGGGTGTCTGGGGCAGGGCGCCATCATTCAGATCCTCGTCGCGTTCATTTTCAATGGCAATGGCGATAAAGGAGGCGTCGGGTGCTTTGGCGATGCTGTCGGGCTGACCGCCCAGATCACAGGATGCGGTGATTGTTCTGGTTTGCAAATCCACGGATTTCAGCGCACCGGACGGGCTGGTGAAATTTTCAGACGTGTTAACCCCGACAAAGGCGGTTTTACCAATCACTGCAACTGATGTTGGCTCGTCACCCATCGCAATATTTCCCAGAGGTTTGGGTGCGGTAGGGTCGTTTATGTCGATCATTCCCAGAGATTTCAGCGGGCTGTCTGTGTAAACCAGTGTCATGCCATCGTCAGTGACATCAATGATTTCAGGCGAGGTTTCGCGTGTTGTATCAGCACCGGCAGCCATGTTTTTAACAACAGGAAACGAAGCGATGCGGTTGAAATTCATTTCAGCCGAAGCGGCGCCGGCGCATAAGGTGAGTATGGCAAAAGGCAAGGTTAGTTCTAGGTTGCGAATAGTCATGGTTTCTCCCCGAGGTTGGTTTGGGGAAACTTGCGAAATCTCTGTAACGTGCGCGTAACGATCTGGTGAGGGTTATGTAAAATCTTGGGCCGGTTTCACCCAGCGCAGGCGCAATGCGTTGCTAAGCACAAATACGCTGGACAGCGACATTGCGCCCGCCGCCAGCATTGGTGACAGCAAGATGCCGAAAAACGGGTATAGAACACCGGCAGCAACAGGCACCAGAACCACGTTATAGCCAAAAGCCCAAAACAGGTTTTGTTTGATGTTTTTCATGGTGCGCTGGGAA
>DOHJ01000127.1 GCA_003535335.1 Paracoccaceae bacterium
CTTGCGGGCGCGCTCAATGGCTGCTTGCGGGTAGCTACCGGAAACATATTTCCCCGATAAAAAACTGGTCGCCCTTGAATGTTGGGCAAAATTTTGCACCCGTTTGGACCGCGCCAGAGCGATCATGCCTGATTGCCAAGTTTTACGAAACATTACGACCCTCTCGGAAACTGCAAGCGACACCAAAACACTAACAGGCTATTTTTTAAATTTGCGTTTCAATATGAAAAATAACACCAAGCATCCGCAGCCAGCAATTGCACTCGCCTTTATGCAATTCATATAAGGTATCAATTCATACGCATAATCATAAATCTGCTGCCCTCTGGTAACAGCCGTAAGAAAGAAGGTACCGGCTATTATCGCCACAAAAACGCTCCAAAGCACCGCTAAGATTGAATAAAGAAACAACACTATTGATGTAAGGAGTGTGATTCTGAGTATCCAGACTCTTTTTTTTGTTAACTGCGGTTTAGACTTATACGGGATGAATTCGTTCATTTCCATTCAACATCAGTTAATCTGCTTCGTGTTAATCATAGAAAACTCTGCGGATCAATGTCGATGGCCAGACGTATTGATGCCGGCACCCGAAATTGCGCCACCCACGCCTTTAGCGCGCCTTGCAAATTTGCACCCTTATCGGCCCGAACCAGCAACCGGACCCTGAAACGGCCGCGTATTTTGGCAATCGGGGCCGGTGCCGGTCCATAAACCTGCGCCGAAATGGCCCGCAACGGCCCGTCGCGGCGCGCCATATCAGCCCCCAGATCAAACACCTCGGGCGCGTGTTGCGAACTTAGGATAATCCCAGCCATCCGCCCGTAAGGCGGCACACCCACGGCGCTACGTTCGCGCGCCTCGGCCTGCCAGAAATTTTCTTCTTCACCCGATAAAATCGCCCGGATTACCGGGTGTTCGGGTTGATGGGTTTGCAGCAGGGCCAGCCCCTTTTTTTCAACCCTTCCCGCGCGCCCCGAAACCTGTCGCATCAGCTGAAAAGTGCGTTCAGCCGCGCGCAGGTCAGAACCTTGCAGGCCCAGATCCGTATCAATCACCCCGACCAGTGTCAGGTTGGGGAAATTATGGCCCTTGGCCACCATCTGGGTGCCGATCACAATATCACAACCACCCGCTGCAATCTGTTCGATCTGCGCCTTTAACGCGCGGGCCGAGCCAAACAAATCAGACGACAGCACCGAAATCCGCGCGTCGGGAAACAGGGTTTCAACCTCTTCGGCCAGCCGTTCAACGCCGGGACCAACGGGGGCCAGTTTTCCCTCGACCTCGCAAGATGGGCAGGCCACCGGCATCGGTTTGGTTTCGCCGCATTGGTGGCACATCAGCCGGTTTTGAAACCGGTGCTCGACCATGCGCGCATCGCAATGATCACAGCCAATCTGGTGCCCGCAAGCCCGGCAAACCGTGGTCGGGGCATAGCCACGCCGGTTGATAAACAGCAGCGATTGCTCGCCTGCCGCAATCCGCGCTTTTACCGCATTTTGCAAACTGGGCGAAATCCAGCGCCCGCTTGGCACGTCCTCGCTTCGCAAATCAATTGCGCGCATTTCGGGCATTTGTGCGGCCCCGTAACGCGTGCTTAATTCCAGCCGTTTGTATTTGCCCGCAGTTGCGTTGGCCCATGTTTCAAGCGACGGCGTGGCCGAGGCCAGCACCACCTGAGCCGAACATAATGATGCGCGCAGCACGGACATGTCGCGGGCGTTATAAAGCACGCCTTCCTCTTGTTTGTAGGATGTGTCGTGTTCCTCGTCGACCACCACCAGCGCCAGATCGCGAAACGGTAAAAACAGCGCCGAGCGTGCGCCCACCACCAGTTGCACACCGCCCTCGCCGGCCATTTTCCACAAGCGGCGGCGCTCGGTCAGCGTGATGGCGGAATGCCATTCGCCGGGCTTGGCCCCAAATCGCGCCTGCACACGTTTTAGAAAATCGGCCGTCAGGGCAATTTCGGGCAATAACACCAGCGCTTGGCGGCCCTTTTTCAGACATTCGGCCACGGCCTCGAGATAAACCTCGGTTTTGCCCGACCCTGTCACACCCTTTAACAACGTCGTGCCATAAGCAGCAGATGCAACCGAAACACGCAACGCCGCCGCAGCCTCGGCCTGATCAGGCGTCAGTTTTACAGTGCTGAAATCAGGATCAAGCAGCGGGTAAGGTAAATCGCGCGGGCTGTCTTCTTCCTGCACCACGCCTTGTTTCACCAGCCCCTTGATCACAGATGTGGAGACGTTGGCAACCTCGGCCAATTCGGCCAAGGTAAAGGCCAAATCCGCATAATCACCCAGTGCCGCGATCACCTTGCGTCGCGCCTCGGTTTCACGTTCGGGCTGACCAGAACCCAGCCGGTAAACCTTGCGCATCGAGGGCGCATCCGACAGCCCCGGCGCACGCGTGGTCAGGCGCAACATCATCGACAGCGGCGTCATGGTGTAATCGGCCGCACGGCTTAAAAAATCGCGCAGCTCACCGCGCATCGGGGCCAGATCCAGAACCCGGATCACCGAGCGGGCTTTTGTCAAATCAAACCCGCCGCGCCCCGCACCCCAAACCACGCCGATCACCTTGCGCGGGCCCAGCGGCACCTCGACAAAAGCGCCAATCACACAGCCGCCTTCGGGGGCCTTGTAATCCAGCAGCCGGTCAATCGGTTGCGCGCTCAGAACCGCAACCAAAGTGCCCTGATCAAAAAAGCCCGTATCAACCATAGTTTACCTTGTAATTTTGGGCTTCCAGATGTGCATCATTTAGACTAAAGGTGACAATATGTCGCAATGCATAAGCAAGGAAGTCATGAATGCAGTTTTTCATTGATAGCGCAGAAGTTGAAGATATTAAAGAGCTTAACGATCTGGGAATGGCCGACGGGGTTACAACCAATCCGTCTCTGATCCTGAAATCGGGGCGCGATATTCTAGAGGTCACAAAAGAAATCAGTGGCATCGTTGACGGGCCTGTTTCGGCCGAAGTTGTGTCGCTAAACCCCGACGATATGCTGAAAGAAGCCCGCAAACTGGCCAAAATCGCCGACAATATCGCCGTGAAGGTGCCAATGACCTGGGCTGGTCTGAAAACCTGCCAGGCACTGTCTGCCGATGGCATCATGGTTAACGTCACCTTGTGTTTTTCCGCCAACCAGGCCTTGCTGGCCGCCAAATCCGGGGCCACATTTATTTCGCCTTTTGTCGGGCGGCTGGATGATTTGAACATTGATGGCATGGACCTGATCGCCGATATTCGCACGATTTATGATAATTACGGGTTCGAGACCCGCATTCTGGCCGCCTCGATCCGTTCCGTCAACCACATGAAAGAAGCCGCGCTAATCGGGGCCGATGTAGTCACAGCACCACCCGCAGTGATTAAGAAAATGGCCTATCACGCGCTGACCGATAAGGGGGTCGAAGGTTTTACCGAAGACTGGGCCAAGACCGGGCAAAAGATACTTTAAAGCTAGTTTTAGCCCCATTTACCAAAGGGAAATTCACTCTAAGGTAAATGGGGTCAAGCCGTTATTTTCTGTAAAAATAGATAATTTTGGTCTTCAATTGACCTCAATACGCGTACACTGATGCAAAGTTATTTACCCGGCAACCATCTTCGCGATAGAGTGTGCCAAGGGATAATCCCGTGTAGCTCTGGTACTCTTGTGCGTTCCAATAGCCCTGCGCGGCCCCAGCTGGCGAGGCAGACATATCAAGTTCTGCGTGGTATTTTCCATACATCTGTTGTCTGCAAACCACTTTTCACATTCGGCCATAACAACTCTAGAAAAAATCCGGTGACTTGGCTGAACAAATTGGTCTATAGTGCCACAAACCATGGAAAAACACGGTAAGGCAGGCATGACAAACACCGCTAAACAGTTCGAAGAATTGCGAAATCAACTGATCGCAGACCCCGAAGCCATTCTGGACGACAAAGATTTAATGCGCGCCCTTGTGGCCGCAAACGAGGCCCAGATGGGCAGTAATGTTGTCGATTTACGCGGCATCGCGATGGAGCGGCTCGAGGCGCGGCTGGATCGTCTGGAAGACACGCACCGCTCGGTTATTGCGGCTGCTTATGAAAATCTGACCGGCACCAATCAGGTGCACCGTGCTATTTTACGCATGCTGGATCCGGCCGAATTTGAAACCTTCCTGCGTGATCTGGATGGCGATGTTGCCGAAATATTAGCGGTTGATTGCGTGCGGCTGGTGTTGGAAAGCGTGCAGGATGAAAATGATCCTGCCGTGAAACGTCTGGGTGATGTGCTTTATGTGGCCGAGCCCGGATTTATCGAAAACTACCTGACCGCTGGCAAGCGCAGCAATTCACGTCAGGTTACCCTGCGCCAGTTGCAGCCCGATAGCGATGTTATTTATGGCGATTCTTCTGGCTGGATCCACTCCGAGGCTGCCTTGAAACTGGATTTCGGCGGCGGGCGTTTGCCGGGTTTGCTGGTGATGGGATCAGAGGATCCGCATCATTTCAAAGCCAGCCAAGGCACTGATTTACTGTCGTTTTTTGCCGGTGTATTTGAACGGGCCATGCGTCGCTGGCTGTCATGACCGGCTGCGCCATATCCCCGGCGGCAACGGATGCGCTGGGGCAATGGCTGACCACAATCAAGGCATTAAACAACGCGTCTGACAACACAATCGAGGCTTACCACGCCGATTTATTGGGTTTTTTCGCCTTTATGGGCCAGCATTTTGGCGCGGCCACCGGCCTGACCCCGTTAAAGCAGCTGAAAGTCACCGACATGCGGTCCTGGATGGCCCATGAAAAGGGCCGCGGCGTATCGGCACGCTCCTTGGCGCGGTCCTTGTCGGCGGTAAAATCGTTCTTTCGCTGGCTGGCCGAGCGCGACGGCTTTGAACCCACAGTGGTTTTATCAGCCCGCACGCCACGGTTTCAGAAAAAACTACCGCGCCCGCTGGCAAAAACTGCCGCACGTGCGGTGATTGAAACGGTTGAATTGCAATCCAGCCAAGATTGGATCGGCCTGCGCGACACGGCCGTTATCACCCTGCTTTACGGCTGTGGCTTGCGGATTTCCGAAGCCCTGAGCCTGACCGGTGCCGACGCGCCCCTGCCCGAAGTTTTGCGCATTACCGGCAAGGGCAAAAAAGAACGCATCGTGCCGGTGATTAAACCTGCGCGTTTGGCAGTTGATCGCTACCTGCACCTTTGCCCGCATCCGCTGCAGGCCGACGCACCGCTATTTTACGCCGCGCGTGGTGGCCCGCTGCGCCCGCGCGCCATCCAAAAGGTGATGGAGGCCACGCGCATGCAACTGGGCCTGCCAGCGACCGCCACACCACACGCCTTGCGCCATTCTTTTGCCACTCACCTGCTGGAATCCGGTGGTGATTTACGGGCCATTCAAGAACTGCTGGGCCATGCGTCGCTTGCCACCACGCAGGCTTATACCGCCGTTGATACAGCACGCCTAATGGAGGTTTACGATATGACGCATCCACGGGCGCATGAGCGTATTTGCTCCACAAGCCGGTAATACAGCGTAGTATTTTTTTAATATTTTCTGCCTATTAGGGGTTTGCGCGCGAACGCAAAAAATGGGTCATTATGCTCACACAATTAGATATTGATCTGGTTCGGGATAGCTTTTCCAAAGCCAGTCAAGATAAAGACATGCTGTCACGGCAATTTTATGAACGTTTTTTCATTGTTGCACCGCAGACTAAAATGCTTTTTTCCGGTGATCTGGTAAAACAACAAAATATGCTGCACTCGGTCATGTCGATAATCGTGAACGGGCTGCATGAACCGGAAAAACTACAACCATATTTATATATGCTGGGTGAAAATCACGCCAAAATGGGCGTAAGGTCCCGGCATTATGTGCAATTTTTCGAGGTTTTCATCGAAACCATTCTAAGTCTAAGAGAAAACCAGAAAAATGCCAAACTGGAAAACGCTTGGCGTGAGGCTTTTCATATAGTGCAAACGGTGATGCAAAAAGCAACGCAAGAATCCGGTTTAGACTTAGAACTACTGCGGGCCTAGCTGCGCAACCAGCTGCACC
>DOHJ01000137.1:0-183 GCA_003535335.1 Paracoccaceae bacterium
GCTGTGCAGGACAGTTTGTGATTGTCCCACAACCTCCAGCGCAGACTTTCGCGGCGCTCCTGATTTGTCTCGGGGCCAAGTTTGCCGGATTTTTCAACGATATAATCTTGAATGACGCCAGATTGGCTAAGGGTTAGATCGCCATCGACCATAACCGGAACTTCGCCCATTTTGTTGAGGGCA
>DOHJ01000137.1:598-2701 GCA_003535335.1 Paracoccaceae bacterium
CGCGGCTTTGTACGCATTTCCGCTTTCGCCAAAACAATAAAGCTGGATTGTCATATCAGGCCTTTCAAGTGTGTCCCTGCGGGACCCAACGGGGGTTTCACCCCCGAACCCCCAAGGTATTTAAAGCAAAAAGAAGGGGTCAGGTAAGGAAGTATTAAGGTTAATGAGCCTAGACTGGAGCCGCGGTACAGGCTGAGGAGCCGATGACCGCGCAAGGAGAAGGCCCCGTAATACTCCGCCAAATGGGCCGGGTTTTGCGGGGCTGATGCGCCTTCCATTTCTTCTTGCCTTAAATACCTCCGCCGGAGGCGTTCAGGTCTATCTGTAAAGACAGGCGTCACTTTTTACGCACCTCAAGTTCGGAGTTAAATAAACGCAAGCGATGTGTCAGATTGTCTTCATCAATCACGCTATTAAAATTCTCAAAAAGAAATGAAAGCGCTTCGCCTTCATCCAATCCGGCTTCTTTGGAAAATCGGCGCAGGTTTCGATAACCGTCTTCGGTCATGGCAACGGGGAATCGGCGGGTCAGGCGGAGGCGTTTGGGCATTGCGGTTCCTTTAAGTTGTTCGCAGGCAGCTTAGAACGCTTCGCTATTTAATGCCATCACTGTATCGGCACCGCTTTGAATTCGTGCCAGATGCATCCCTGTTGCGGGCAATTGGCGAGCCATATAATAGCGGCCCGTTGCCAGTTTCGTTTCGTAAAATGCTGCGTCAGAAGTTTCGGCTTCAAGAGCTGCATAAGATGCTTTGGCCATGCGCGCCCACATTAACCCCAGACAGGTGTGACCGAACAGGTGCATGAAATCGTAAGAACCGGCCAGGGCATTATTCGGGTTTTTCATACCGTTTTGCATGAAGTACATTGCAGCCGCCTGCAGGTCTTTTGAAGCATGCTTCAGAGGCTCAAGGAAATCAGTCCGCAGCGCTTCATTCCCGGTGTTTTCCTTGATGAAGTCTTTGACTATTTCAAAGAAAGCCATCATGTGTTTGCCGCCATCCAGCGCCAGTTTGCGCCCGACCAGATCCAGCGCTTGTACCCCGTTCGCACCTTCATAAATCTGGGTGATTCGGGCGTCGCGCACGAACTGGCTCATGCCGTGCTCTTCGATGTAGCCGTGACCGCCAAACACCTGTTGGGCCTGTACAGTCATTTCGAAACCTTTGTCAGTCAAAAAGCCTTTCACAACCGGAGTCATCAGTGAAACCAGTCCATCTGCGTCTTTATCCCCTTCGCGATGTACCTGATCAATCAGCTTGGAACTCCAGAGCAAAAAGGCACGCCCGCCCTCGACAAAGCTTTTTTGGTCCATCAAGTTGCGGCGCACATCCGCGTGCACAATAATTGGGTCCGCAGCGCCGTCGGGATTTTTCGCCCCCGTCACATCGCGCCCTTGCAGCCGGTCTTTGGCATAGATAACCGCGTTTTGATAGGCCGCTTCGGCTTGGGCCAGCCCTTGCATGCCAACACCGATGCGGGCCTCGTTCATCATGGTGAACATGGCGCGCATGCCTTTATGTTCCTGGCCCAGCAAATATCCGGTGGAGTTATCAAAATTCATCACGCAGGTTGAGTTTGCGTGAATGCCCATCTTTTCCTCGATACTGCCAACCGAAACGCCGTTGGCGGCCCCAAGGGTTTCATCGTCGTTAACGATATATTTCGGCACGATGAACAGTGACACGCCTTTGATGCCTTGCGGCCCGCCGGCGATTTTGGCCAGTACCAGATGGATTGTGTTTTGCGAAAGGTCATGATCGCCAGCCGAAATAAAGATTTTCTCGCCGGTGATTTTATAACTGCCGTCGTTTTGCGGATCGGCCTTGGTGCGCATCAGGCCCAGATCCGTGCCGCAATGGGATTCCGTCAGGTTCATCGTACCGGTCCATTCGCAAGACACCATTTTGGGTAAAAATTTTGCTTTTTGTTCGGTCGTTCCATGGGCATGGATGGCCGAATAGGCCCCGTGAGTCAGCCCCTGATACATGGTAAATGCCTGATTGGCGCCGGAAAAAATTTCACCAACCGCAGTGCCCAAAACATAGGGCATATTCTGGCCGCCATACTCCGGGTCGCAATCCAGTCCGGTCCAGCCGCCGG
>DOHJ01000137.1:3097-4455 GCA_003535335.1 Paracoccaceae bacterium
AAATTTGCAACCCTCACTGTCGCCGGAGGCATTGATCGGGGCTAAAACCTCGCTGGCAACTTTGCCGGCTTCTTCTAAAACAGCGGCGGTAAAGTCGCTCTCCAGCTCATCATACCCCGCGATCCCGCAGTCGGGTGCGCCAAGCAGTTCTTGCAAGACAAACTGAATATCCCTGATCGGTGCTGTATAGCTTGGCATTTGGTTTTTTCTCCCGAAATAGGCGCTATTATGCAGCGCTGGCATTATCCTTGTCCCGTCGATGAATTTCGCCTTCGGCCCAATTCATCAGCTCGGTTAACTCTTCAAGGGCCTGGTTCAACTCGTCGCGTTGCTGTGTCAATTCAACATAGCGTTCCTGTGCGACCTCAAGCGATTTAACCAGCTGGAAATGGCCTTTATCGCCCATGTTATACAGCTCGAGCATCTGGCGTATTTTTTCCAGACTCAGGCCAAATTTCTTGCCCCGAAGTATCAGTTTTAAACGCGCACGATCACGGCGCGTATAAAGGCGCCTTTGGCCCTGCCGGATTGGCGACAGCAGCTCTTTTGCCTCATAAAACCGAAGCGTGCGGGCTGTTACACTATATTCTTCACACATTTGGCGAATTGTCATTATGTCATTATCTTTCATGGCACTTGTCCTTATTAAGCAATCGTTATGCTTGGGACATGCGTATCCTTTTCGCAGTCTACAACGTTAATTGACGTAAACGTAAACGTAACGTCGCGTCACAGTCAAATTGACGAAACGTCAGTAATAGTGACGTAGGGTCAGACGAAACATTCGTAAAAGCGCAGATGACGGGTGATTTTTAACTGGTAAGGTATTCCTTACCCTTATTTAGCTGATTTTAGCTCGTCTGCCACATCATCGCGCAATTGTTGCAGGTCTGAAATTGATTCGGCCAGCTCTTTGTGCTGCTTGGCCAAGGCATTTAGCTGCCTGTCGGCCATTTCAACCCAGGCCTCTTGCTGCGCTTTTGTGCCTTGCTGGTTGTAGATTTCCAGCCACTGGCGCATTTCTTCCAGCGAAAAGCCAAAACGTCGGCCGCGCAGGATCAGCACCATACGGGCGATTTCGCGCGAGCCATAGCTGCGGGTGCGGCCGTTTTTTTCCGGCTTTAGCAGTTCAATGTATTCATAATACCGCAGGGTTCGCGGCGTTACGTCAAAGCGCGCGCACATCTCTTTAAAACTAAGCGGAGTATCGGTCATCCTGCGGTCTTTCTGTTCATATCAATACAGGCTATCCGCATCGCCATTGGATTTCAATTGCCTTAATTTGACATATTGCGCTTGCGGAGGCTTTGTTCAAACGCAATAACAAAGCCAAATAACAGGAATAAAACCATGTCTGA
>DOHJ01000024.1:0-882 GCA_003535335.1 Paracoccaceae bacterium
TATTTTGGCAGCGGCCCGATCATCATCATCATCTGGCGACCTTCCATTTTCGGCATGGTTTCAACCTTGCCGTGTTCCTTGACGTCTTCGGCAATCCGTTCCAGCAAAATACGGCCCAAATTCAGGTGGGCCATTTCACGGCCACGAAATCGCAGGCTGATCTTTACTTTGTCGCCAGTGCCCAGAAATTTGAACACATTGCGCATTTTCACATCGTAATCATGGGTGTCCGTGTTTGGACGGAACTTGACCTCTTTGATCTCGATGGTTTTCTGTTTTCTGCGGGCCTCGGATTCGCGTTTTTGTTGTTCGTATTTATATTTGCCGAAATCCATGATTTTACAAACCGGCGGTTTGGCATTTGGAGAGATTTCTACCAGATCCAAACCGGCTTCGTCGGCCATGACCATGGCGCGGGCCGGACTAACAACGCCGGCGTTTTCGCCATCGGCACCGATCAGGCGGATTTCAGTAGACGTAATTCGTTCATTTACACGAGGGCCAGTGTCGCGCTGAGGCGGGGCATTGTGAGGTCTGCGGGCTATAACTTTGATCCTTTTGATTGTGAATAGCGACTATTAAGGCGAAAAGTAGACGTCATTGCCTGCGCTTACAAGCAGTTATTCGCATTGTTTGGCGTTGCAATGGGCAATAAGATGCTAATTCCGGCTTTGTCTGCTTTTCTATCATGGGGGAATATGGCATAGCCTGCGCATGTCCGGACGAATCCGTATATTGAATAAGGGGTTATAAAATGAATAAATCGTGGATCATTGCTGCATTGCTGATCGCAGCCGGTGTAGGTGTGTATTTCTACTCGCAAGATAAAACTGTGAGCGAAATTATGGATAGTACCAAAGATGCTGCTACCGGCGCTGTTGA
>DOHJ01000024.1:1242-1425 GCA_003535335.1 Paracoccaceae bacterium
TGTTGATGCAACCAAAGATGCTGCGACTGGTGCAGTTGATGCGGCCAAAGATGTTGCTACCGGTGCTGTTGATACGGCTAAGGACGCGGGAGCGAGTGCTGCAGACGCGGTAAAAGATGCTGTTGACGCTACTAAAGACGTTGCGGCCGAAGCTGTTGATGCGACCAAAGCCGCCGAAGAGGC
>DOHJ01000024.1:1799-10619 GCA_003535335.1 Paracoccaceae bacterium
CCGCCGCTGCTGCCAAAGCCGCCGAAGAGGCCGCTGCTGCTGCGACCGATACATCTACAATGGGCAAACTGCTGAGCGTAGACGGTTTTGACGCCGCCAAGATCAGTGAAATGATTGACGGTTCTGGTCTGGATACGATGAAAAAGACCATGCTGAAAACAGCGATTGAAAAAGCTGCAGGAAATCCTGACATGATCAAAGCCGTTATTGGCCAAATCAAAGGTGCCTTGGGTATGTAGGCCTCGTTGGAAAATAAAACGAAAACGCCGCGTCGGGAAACCAGCGCGGCGTTTTTGTTTTCAACTTCAACCATCCGGTCTTGATTTAATCAACGAATGCCTTTTCGACCACATATTCAGCCGGCTTCGAATTGGCACCTTCTTCAAGTCCAAAGCCCTCTAAAATGCGTTTTAGATCAGTATTCAAACCGATCGAGCCACAAACCATCGCCCGATCGGTTTCTTTGCAAATCGGCAGCCCAGCCAAATCTTTAAACAAGGATCCATCTTCCAGTTTATCGGTAATACGGCCCATCACGGGGCTTTGCTCGCGGGTTGTGGTCGGGAAATAGCGCAGTTTTCCGCCAACCATGTCGCCGATTAACGGATCATCCGGCAGGCTTTGCACCAACTGGCGGCCATATTCAAGATCCGCCACATCGCGGCAGGTGTGGCACATGATTATTTCGTCGTAGTTTTCATAGGTTTCCGGTTCGCGCATCAGCGAGGCAAACGGGGCAAGACCGGTGCCGGTGGCAAAAAACCAGAGCCGTTTTCCAGGCAACAAAGCATCATGCACCAATGTACCAACAGGTTTGGGCCGCATGATTATTTCATCACCCACCTTGATATGCTGCAATCTTGAGGTCAGCGGGCCATCCGCCACCTTGATCGAATAAAATTCCAGCGTCTCGTCCCAGCTTGGCGATGCGATCGAATAGGCCCGCATCAATGGCCGCCCGTTATCGCCCATCAAGCCAATCATCACAAACTCACCAGAGCGAAACCGCAAGCTTTGTGGCCGTGTCACCCGAAATGAAAACAATCTGTCCGTCCAGTGTTTTACTTCGGTGACGGTTTGGGTGTCGGGTGTTTTCATCTTTTTTGGTTTATCAGTCATGTTAAACGGGTCTTTCCATATTTGGCAACACTATCACAACAAGGTTGGTTTGTGTTTCCTATATTGCTTTAGTCGGGTCCGGTCCAGTCAGGATCGGATGCGGGTTGGCGCGGCACAACCAGCTAAAATAAATGCAAACATGCTGGTCTTTGGCCAACAGGTTTTTTACTAGTGGCTTATGATGGGTAAAACAACACGGCGCATACTGGCTTTTGGTCTGTTTTTGTTTGCGACGGCACTGGGGGCCGGTGCTGCGGGCTGGTTTGGCTATTCATCATCCTTGGCAGGGCTGGCGCTGCGCGGGCAGGCGGATTTAACACGGGCCTCGGACCGGCTGGTTGGTCAGCTACAGCGCTTTCGCCAAGTGGCGGTTTTGATGGCTGATCACCCCGAACTGGTGGCTTTGACCAAAGGGCAGGGGGATGTTGACAGGGTTAACAGCCTGCTGTTGTCGATTGCCGATAAAACCGGATCAGACGCTATTATGCTTGCCTCTGGCAAAGGTCAGGTTTTGGCGCATTCAACGCTGCGGCCGGTTTTTAATCTAACCGGTCAGCCGCATTATGATCGGGCCATGCATGGGGCGCTGGGGATTTCGCATAATTATAACAGTCCGACCAATCAGCGCATTTTTTCCTTTGGGGCGCCGATTATCCAGTCCGGTCATGTGCTGGGGGCGGTGATTGTCTCGGTCGATATCGAAACAATCGAGGAATCCGATTGGCGCGGTGATTTGCACGCGGTGTTTTTCACCGATGATGCCGGTTTGATTTTTGTGGCCAACCGATCCGAACTGGTGATGCGAACCCGCCAGGCGCTAAAGGGGGGCGCGTTTGCGTCTGTGCGTCAGCGTGCCGGTTATGAAATCTGGTCACTCAATTCCGGTCCCTACATTCCGAAAAATGCCCTGCATTTAACCAAACCCCTGCCAATCATTGGCATGAGGGGCGAAGTTCTGGTCAGCACCGCACCCGCATTGCGCCTGGCGTGGTTGCAAGGTGCTGCGGTGGCCGCTATTCTTTTGGGCTTGGGCGCAATCCTGTTTTGGCTGACCGAACGAAGGCGCGCAATGGCGGCGCGGCTAAGGCTGGAGGCCAAGGCCAACGAGGAGCTGGAAATCAGGGTCGAGCAACGTAGTGTCGAGTTAAAACAGGCCCAAAGCGAGTTGCTGCAATCGGCAAAGCTGGCTGCCCTTGGCCAAATGTCGGCCGGTATCAGCCACGAATTGAACCAGCCATTGATGGCAATCCGCTCCTTTGCCGAAAACGCCGAAACCTTTATTGAGCGGGGCAAACCCGGGGTAGCGCTTAAAAATCTGTCGCGCATTTCCGAGCTGGCCCGGCGTATGGGCCGTATCATCAGCAATTTTCGCGCCTTTGCAAAACAGGAAAGCGAACCGGTTGGCGATGTGGATGCTGTTGCGGTGATTGAGGCGGTGATTGAAATGAACGAGGCACGTTTTGTGCAAGAAAAAATCAGGCTGAACTGGAGCGGGGCAAACGCAGCCATTTTGGTGCGCGCCGGCGAAGTCCGGCTGCAACAGGTTCTGGTCAACCTGATTTCAAATGCGATTGATGCCATGGAAGACATCCGGTATCCCCGCATCGAAATATCGGTTGAATGCGATGCTGAAAAGGCGCGGATTACGGTGCGCGACAACGGCCCCGGCATTAAACAGCCCGAGAAGATTTTCGAGCCGTATTACACCACAAAAGCCGTTGGTAAATCGGATGGAATGGGATTGGGGCTGTCGATTTCTTACGGGCTGGTGCAAAGTTTCGGCGGTGATATCCGTGGGCGCAATCACAAATCGGGCGGGGCGGTCTTTACGGTTGAACTGCCGCTGGCAAAACAAAAGGATGCAGCATGAACAAACGGGTTTTGCTGGTGGATGATGATGCCTCTGTGCGCGAGGCTTTGGGCCAGACGCTGGAGCTGGCCGAATATGAACCAACCCTTGCAGCCAGCTTTGTCGAGGCCAAGGACCACATTAACGCCGATTTTAACGGGGTGGTGATCAGCGACATCAGGATGCCGGGCAAAGACGGGTTTGCCCTGCTTGAATATGCCCAAGGGGTCGATGCGGATTTGCCGGTGCTTTTGTTGACTGGCGAAGGCGATATCCCGATGGCGGTCAGGGGCATCAGTGCCGGTGCCTTTGATTTTCTGGAAAAGCCCTGCGCGCCGCAGGATTTACTGGCTGTGGTGGCGCGGGCCCAGAAAACCCGGGCGCTGGTGTTGGAGAACCGGCGGCTGAAACGTCAGTTGGAAACCGGTGATGCGGCCGCGCGGATGTTGTTTGGGGTTTCGGATTTGGCCAAGGAATTGCGCAAAAAAACCCGTGCATTTGCCAGAACCCGCGCCGGTGTTTTGATCAGCGGGGCACCGGGTACCGGAACCTCGAAGGTGGCCGAAGTTATCCACCTTTTGTCGGATGTTTCTGACGCGCCATTTCTTAAAATCGCGGCGGCCTCACTGAAGCAGAGCGATTTAGCAGGTATTTTGCGACGGGTCAGCGGCGGCAGCCTGTTTTTAGACGAAGTGGCGGCGCTGACGGCGGATGTGCAGCTGACTTTGCTGGAATGCCTTGAGCAAAATTGCGACATGCGATTGCTGGCGGGCAGCTACCGCGATCTGGGCAAAGAGGTAGAGGCCGGAAAATTCAACCACGATTTATATTACAAGCTGGCAGTCACACGCATCCGGATCCCGTCTTTGCGCGAACGCCCCGAAGATATTCCGGTGCTGTTTCGCCATTACGTGGCAATTGCTTGCGAGCAGGCCGCACTGAGCGCGCCCGAAATCAGCCAGTCGGTGGTGTCACGCCTGATGGCACAGGAATGGCCCGGAAATGCACGCGCCTTGATGAATGCGGCAATGCGGTTTTCGATGGGGTTGGGCGAAGGTCATGAAGAAGAAGATCTCGGCCTGAGCCAGCGTTTGGCCCAAGTGGAGCGATCATTGTTAAGCGAAGCGTTGCGCCGCCATAATGGCAATGCCAGCCAAGCGGCCAAGGCGTTGAAACTGCCGCGCAAAACTTTTTATGACAAGCTGGCAAAATACGGGATTCGCCCGGAAGGGTTTCGTTGAACTGTGCGGAAATCCACACAAGGCGCTGGCGGCGCTGTGTGAAAACCCGCCACAGGATTGAATAAGTCAACGATAAACAGTTTATCTTGCCAGTCTAACATGCTGTTATTGCCTGGCTTTATATACTTGTAACGCGATTGTTAAAAACAGCTTGAGCGGCTGGCCCCTATGTTATCTGTTCTTTTCAGGTGCCCGGCTTTCGGGCGTCCGATTAGTTATGTTTGAAACTCTGGGAGGAGCCCATAATGAAATTCCTGACCACAGCCGCCACAGCACTTGCGCTGTCCGTCACTGCCAATGTGGCAACTGCATCTTGTGAAGATGGCGAAGTTGTTATCAAATTTTCCCACGTCACCAACACCGACAAGCACCCCAAAGGCATTGCTGCCACATTGCTTGCCAAGCGCGTCAATGAGGAAATGAACGGCAAAGCCTGCATGGAAGTTTACCCCAACTCCACGCTTTATGATGACAATAAAGTGCTGGAAGCCATGCTGCAGGGGGATGTGCAACTGGCCGCACCTTCCTTGTCAAAATTCGAAAAATTCACCAAAAAATTCCGCATTTTCGATCTGCCTTTCATGTTTGAAAGCATTGATGCGGTTGACGCTTTTCAAAATTCAGAAACCGGTCAGGCGATGAAAGATTCAATGCAAAATCGCGGTCTGCAAGGCCTTGCATTTTGGCATAATGGCATGAAACAGATGTCAGCCAATAAACCGCTGATCAGCCCATCCGATGCCAGTGGCATGAAATTTCGCGTGATGTCATCTGATGTGCTGGTTGCCCAGATGGAAGCCATGGGGGCAAGCCCGCAAAAAATGTCGTTTTCCGAAGTTTACGGTGCCTTGCAACAGGGTGTTGTCGATGGTCAGGAAAACACTTGGTCCAACATTTTTGGCAAAAAGTTTTTTGAGGTTCAGGACGGTATAACCGAAACCAACCACGGAATTCTGGATTATCTGGTTGTGGCAAATGTGGATTGGCTGGCCAGTCTGGATGCGGATGTGCGTGATCAATTGCTGACAATTGTTGGCGAAGTTACCAAGATGCGCAACGCTGAAGCCTTTGCTGTGAACGAAGCTGCCAAGCAATCTATTATTGACGCTGGTGGTAAAATTCGCAGCCTGACACCTGAACAACGTCAGGTTTGGGTTGATACAATGAAGCCGGTTTGGCAGCAATTCTCGGGTGATGTTGGTCAGGAAAACATTGATGCCGCACAGGCGATCAACGATTCCATGTAAGTTGGGTTCGTAAAAAAATGCACGCGGCCCCGCCAAGAGGGCCGTGTGCAGATTAAATTTTCCGGGGAGGGGGCGTGATGCTTGAGCATCCAAAGGCAAGCTTTGTCGACCGCATAGAAGAAACCATGATCGCCGCCTTGCTCGGGGCTATGACACTGATAACGTTCGCCAATGTTGTGGCGCGTTACGCTTTTAATTCCAACATCCTCTGGGCGTTAGAGCTGACAGTCTTTATGTTTGGCTGGCTGGTTTTACTGGGCGCACCTTATGCGGTGAAAAAAGGCACCCATTTGGGCGTTGATGCGGTGATCAACACGTTGCCTGACGGGATGCGCAAGGTTTTTGCACTGCTTGCGGTGACGGTTTGCATTATTTTCACATTTTTACTGCTAAAAGGCGCATGGGACTACTGGGCCAATTTTGCCAACCTGCCGCGCACCGAAGGCCGCTGGTTCCCCACCGGTTTTCAGGAAAAATTTCGCGGGCAGGGCTGGTTTGAAACCAACGATATTCCGCACCCTGTCATTTTAAACTGGATGGCAGATGTGTTCAATGACGGCACAGCTTACGAAAAACTGCCCCGCATGGTGCCTTACATGATTTTGCCGATTTCAATGGCTTTAATGTTGTTTCGCTTTATTCAGGCGGCTGTGTTGATTTGGACGGGTAAAATTGACTGCATCATTGCCAGCCACGAGGTCGAAGACGAAATCGAAGAAATCCGCCAAAGCCATCAGGAGACAGCCCAATGACTGTAGCGCTACTATTTGCCATGGTCGTCGGCCTGATGATGATCGGTGTGCCAATCGCAATTTCACTGGGCATGAGCTCGGTGATGTTCTTGCTGGTCTTTTCCGACAGCTCGCTGGCCTCGGTGGCCCAAACCCTGTTTTCGGCCTTTGAAGGCCACGCGACCTTGCTGGCGATCCCGTTTTTCATCCTTGCTTCGTCCTTTATGTCGACAGGTGGCGTTGCCGAGCGGATCATCCGGTTTTCCATCTCTTGTGTGGGCCATTTGCGCGGCGGTCTGGCGATTGCCGGCGTGTTTGCCTGCATGATGTTTGCGGCCCTTTCAGGCTCGTCTCCGGCCACTGTGGTGGCGATCGGTTCGATCGTGATCGTGGCTATGACCAAGGCGGGTTACACCAAGGATTTCGCCGCAGGGGTGATTTGTAACGCAGGCACATTGGGCATCCTGATCCCGCCTTCCATCGTGATGGTGGTTTACGCGGCCGCTGTCGAAGTTTCCGTGGGCCGGATGTTTCTGGCGGGCGTAATCCCGGGTATTTTGGCCGGTTCCATGTTGATGGTTGCGATTTATGTGATGGCACGGATCAAAAATATGCCGGCCGGTGAATGGGCCGGTTGGCGCGAAATTTTCCGCGCCTTTGGCGATGCGTTTTGGGGGCTGATGCTGATCGTGATAATCATGGTCGGGATTTACGGCATTCCGGGTTTGACCAAGGCGATTTTCACGCCAACAGAAGCCGCAGCCGTTGCCTCGATTTATGCGTTTATCGTCGCCAGCTTTATTTACCGCGATATGGGACCGCTGGCCGCAAAAGACGGGCAGAAAAAATCCAGCTTGTTAAAAAAGCCTCAAGCCTTGCTGACGGCGCTTTTTCACCGCGATACCCGAAATACTCTGCTTGATGCCGGCAAACTGACGGTCACCTTGATGTTTGTGATCGCCAATGCGCTGATCCTGAAACACGTGTTGACCGATGAGCAAATCCCGCAACAGGTGGCGGGTGCCATGTTAGCGGCCGGATTTGGCCCGATTATGTTCTTGGTGGTTGTTAACGTGATTTTGCTGGTGGGTGGTCAGTTTATGGAACCATCCGGTCTGCTGGTAATCGTGGCGCCGCTGGTGTTTCCGATTGCAATGCAGTTGGGAATTGACCCGATCCATCTAGGTATCATCATGGTGGTAAACATGGAAATCGGCATGATCACGCCGCCGGTAGGTTTGAACCTGTTTGTAACGTCAGGCGTTGCCGGAATGCCGATGATGAAGGTGGTAAAAGCATCCCTGCCATTTTTGGCCGTGCTGTTTGTCTTCTTGATCCTGATCACTTACGTGCCATGGATTTCAACCGTGTTGCCAAATGCAATGATGGGACCGGAACTGATAACAAATTAAAGCAATTTGCATTTATGTCAGGCAAATTGCTGTATATTATTGTTCTTCAAATATCCCCGCCGGAGGCAAGAAAACTTTAATGCCTCCGGCGGGGATATTTATTGGAACAATAATGGGGTTAGCTGTTTTCCAGTGCCGTGATGATACCGCTGAAATCGGCAGCTTTTAACGAAGCACCGCCCACAAGCGCACCGTCAACGTTGGACACCGCAAAGATTTCGTCTGCGTTTGAAGGCTTTACCGAACCACCATAAAGTAGGCGAACGCAACAGCCCACGTCTTGGCCAAAGCGTTTTTCCAGTTTGGCGCGGATAAAATCATGCACTTCGCCGATTTGTTCCAGAGTCGGCACCTTGCCTGTGCCAATCGCCCAGATCGGCTCGTAAGCCACCACAAGGTTTTCGCCGGTTGCAGTGTCTGGAATGGATGCGGCCAGTTGACCGGAAATGATTTCAAGCGTGCTGTTTGCCTCGCGTTCGGCATCGGTTTCGCCGCAACACACCACGGTTACCAAACCGGCAGAAATGGCTGATTCGGCTTTGTGGCGAATATCGCTGTCGCTTTCATTGTGGTCCTGGCGGCGCTCGGAATGGCCAACGATAACATAGCTGGCACCGGCATCGGCCAGCATCTGGGCTGAAATATCACCGGTGTGGGCACCCGACGTTTGGGCGTGGCAATCCTGGCCACCAGTTTTGATCGCGCCATCGCCAATGGTGGCCGCCATTGCCGCCACAAGCGTTGCGGGGGGGCAGATCAGCACATCGCATTTCGGATCGGGGTGTTTTTCCATCAGGGCATCGATTTCGATCATCGAGCCAAGTGTTCCGTTCATTTTCCAGTTTCCAGCCGCTAGTTTTTTTCGCATAATTATCTCCCATGATTTTTTGTCCCACATGTACCATTTATCGGGCAGGGTGCAAGAGTGGCGATGTTGAAACTGCTAATGCTATAAAGTCCATTTTGCGAATCATCCGGGCGCTGTGTCTGTAGGTTTATGTTTTTAGCTGCTTGGCTTCGGCGCGATTTTCTGCGGCTATTTGGACTGCAAGAAAGGATCTCGTGGCCCATAACAGTGCTTCTTCGGGATCGTCCAATGCGCTATCGGGCAGGGACATCAGGCCGGCTATGGTGCGCAGCCCTGTTTTTGTATTGTATTGAAACGGCTCTGATCCGTTGGCGGTATATTCGGCTGTTAACGGTTTATCCGCTTTCATATAA
>DOHJ01000014.1 GCA_003535335.1 Paracoccaceae bacterium
GAACTTTTGGGCCGCGGTTTTGCTTGGCTGGATTCTGGCACATATGAATCGTTGCTTGAGGCATCTACATTTGTCGAGACCATCGAAACCAGACAGGGATTCCAGGTGGCCTGTCTGGAAGAAATTGCCTTTTCCAATGGCTGGATCAGTAAGGATGCTTTGTTGAGGCAAGCTGATAAATTAAAGAAAAATGCGCATGGAAAATATCTTAAAAGCCTGGCGGAAGGCGCGCCGTAAACAACCACAAAATTTTATTACACTGTCATTCTTAGCTGCATTGAAAGGTTTTTCACCATATTTGGAGGGGATTGGGGAAATAAATTCCGGATAATTTCTGCTCCCAAGCATCAGCATATACTGGGATGAATAATATTTCAGGACAACTGAAAATTTCTTTTCGGCAGATTTAACTCGGCCCAAATCGGGAGATGGTCCGAGGCCTGTTTGGCCAGGCTGGATTGCAGAACACCGGCTTTTTTCAGCTGTATATCATGACTGATTGCAATGCGGTCCAATGCTGCGACAGGACGACCCGAATGAAAGCTCAGGCCCGGAGCATGCACGGTGAAATCATCCTGCAACGGGGACATTCCACGGCTGCGGGACCATTCGTTAAAATCACCGATGATTATAGTGGGGCATTTTGGCAATTTTGCCAATGCGGTTGTGATTGCTTGCATTTGTAGCAGTCTGTAACGCCGGATTAAACCCAGATGAACGGCAACAATCCGCATCTCTGCGACAGTAAAAATGACCGCGCCGCGTGGCTCTAGACCCGGCAGGCCAAGCCGCTGGATATTGTTTGGCGTTAGCCCCTTTCGCAACAACAAGGCATTGCCGTGCCAACCCAGTGAAACGCCGGTTTCATCCAGATCAAGCGGGACAAAATCACTGTTTTGTGCAATCAGCTTTCGGGGCAGGGCAGCGGGGCGTCGGCCCAAACGGCGGTCGGATTCCTGCAAGGCAATAATATCGGCGTTCAGGCTGTTGATCACATCAAGGCTGCGCATAGGGTCGCGCCGCCGGTCCAGCCCGACGCATTTGCGCAGATTATACGAGGCAAGGCGGAGCATTTTGGTCATACTTGTAATATAGGCGCGAAGGGCGCAGATTGAAGGGGGGGATGTATCGCGAGGAAATGTTTATGAAACTATCTGAAATCAGCAAGATTGTTTACCTGATCTGGGCCATATTGTTGCTGGAGCTGGTAGTGGCCATTTTCAACCGGCATTATTCGTTGGCCTATATTGCCTTGGTTACTTTTGCGCTATCGTTGGTGCCAATGATTTTTGCCAGCCGATTTCACATTCAGCTACCGGTTTATTTCTTTGCCGGAATTGTGCTGTTTATCTTTGGCACCATTTATCTGGGCGAGGTTTTTGATTTTTACGAAAGATACTGGTGGTGGGATGTCCTGATGCACGGCGGATCCGCCATTGGCTTTGGCCTGATCGGGTTTATCTTTGTGTTTATCCTGTTTGAAGGTGATCGCTATGCGGCCCCGCACTGGGCGCTTGGTTTCATTGCCTTTTGCATCGCTATGACCATCGGCGCGGTTTGGGAAATATTTGAATTTCTCATGGATCAGGTGTTTGGCCTGAACATGCAAAAAACCGGCCTGATCGACACTATGTGGGATATGATCGTAAATACGGTTGGTGCGCTTATCGGGGCTGCGGCCGGATATGGCTATTTGCAGGGGCTTAGCAGGCGGGGGCTTGGCGGGGTGATTGCCGAATTTGTGGCCAAAAACCGACAATTATTTAAACAGAATAAGCGCTAGAATTAGAGCTGTGACACTATATCTCAGGTCCCGCAAAATGTCTGGTGAACCACTTCTTCATCGGTGGGCGGGCGTTTTAGATCATCATAGTCACCGCTCTGATCAAAGGGGCGTGACAGGGCGGCGTTCAGGCGTTCAAACGGGGTGTAATTGCCTTCAACTGCGGCATTAATCATCTCTTGGATTCTGTGATTGCGCGGAATGATTGCAGGCGATGTTTTATTCATCAAGGTTTGTTGTTGCGCCAATGTGCTGTTTTCAACGGCAAGTCGGGTACGCCAGCGGGTTTCCCACACATCAAAACCAGCCGGATCGTCAAACTGATCGCGTGCATTTCCAGCAGCCAAGGCGCGAAAAATATTGGTGAAATCTGCCTGTCCGGCAGCCATCAGATCCAGCAGATCGTCAATCATGGATTTGTCAGCTTCATCAGCACTGCTCAACCCCAGCTTGGCACGAAATTCGGCTAACCATGCAGCAGCAAACCGGTTCGGAAAATCATGCACAACCTTGGTTGCCTTGGCAATTGCAACGGTTTGATCCGCATCAATCAGCGGTATCAAAGCCGAGGCAAACTGGGCCAAATTCCAGACAATCACTTCGGATTGCTGCCCGTAAGCATAGCGGCCACGGCGATCAATCGAGCTATAGCGGCGCATTTCATCATAGCTGTCCATAAACGCGCAAGGGCCGTAATCAATGGTGATGCCGGCCACATGGGTGTTGTCGGTGTTCATCACCCCGTGGATAAATCCAACGCCCATCCAGCGGGCAATCAGACGGGCCTGCGCGTCACAAACTGCCGTTAGTAAATCCAGCGCGCTTTCAGCATCGGGGAAATGGCGGGCAATGGTGTAATCGGTCAGGCGGCGCAAAGCGTCATAATCATGGCGCGCGGCGAAATATTCAAAGCTGCCAACGCGGATGTGACTGGTTGCAACGCGGGTTAAAATCGCGCCGGGCAGGGCGGTTTCGCGTTGTACATTCTGCCCGGTTGTAACGGCCGCCAAGGCGCGTGTTGTCGGGATTTTGAGGGCGTGCATGGCTTCGCTGATCACATATTCACGCAGCACGGGACCCAACCAGGCCCGACCATCGCCACGGCGCGAATAGGGGGTTTGCCCCGATCCCTTTAGCTGAATATCCTGCCGGATGGCGTTTTGATCAATCACTTCGCCCAAAAGCATCGCGCGACCATCGCCCAGTTGCGGGGAGAAGCCGCCGAATTGATGACCGGCGTAAACCTGCGCGATCGGCTCCGAGCCGTTTGCAATGGCGCTGCCCGATAGAACGCTAACACCGGCGCGCGACCGCAATTCTTCGGTATTTAACCCCAGCTCGTTTGCCAAAGTTTCGTTCAGCGCCACCAGTTCGGGGGCGGCGACGGGGCTGGGGTTGATCCGGCTGAAAAACTTCTCGGGTAGGCGAGCGTAGCTGTTATCAAAGGCAATTTTAACCACGTTAAAACCGCCGTGTCATAAGTTGATAATTTTCGCGGGCCTCAAATCCCAGCTTGCCATAAAGCTGTTTTGCCCGATCATTCCCGCGCCCGACCTCAAGATGCAACGCCTTGATGCCGTGGCCGGCCAAAGCGGGCATCAGGCTGCGTAAAACCTCGCCCCCCAAACCGCGGCCGCGCACATTGGGGCGGATGAAAAACTCATCGATAAACCCGATAATCCCGCCCATTTCTACAGAATATACAAAGGAAACAATGATATAGCCAACAGCCCCTTTGCGCGGCCCAATCAAATAGGCCACCCCGTGCGGGCTGCCTTCCAGCAAGGGCTGTAATGCGGCCTTACGGTCTTCGTCGGTTTGGGAAATCCCTTCGGATTCATGGAACGCGGCGACCAGCCTTTGCAGGACGGGCATATCATCGGGTTTGGCCATATTTAGTGCGGCGCTCATGATTTTTTATCCTTTAACCTATGCAATTGACGGGTTTGCAATCCAGACGCAAGATATTTTCTAATGTTGCATAAATGAAAGCAGACCAGATTGAAATTCTGCTGTTTACGCGGTTTCCAGAGATTTGCAAAATAACGACCTTTCCCACGCTTGTAATTCAAAAAGAGTACCACAGCGTTATGATGTTATCGACGCCAGAATAGCCGGTTGGCTTAAAATCGCGCAAGTCGTTGGGTTAACAGGTCAAAAAACCCGTCTGCATCCACAGTGCCAATAAACATGGCGTTTGGCGCACGATCCGTAACCCCCCACCAATCCGCCACAGTCATGCCACGGGTCAGATCGGATTTTGTTTCGATTTCTACATTCACATGGCGGCCGCTGAACAGTTCAGGTTTGATCAGGTAGGCGGTCACACATGGATCATGCAAGGGAGCACCTAACGAGCCGTATTTTTCAACATCAAAACGCTCAAAGAATTCGGTCATTTTGGCAACGGCAATGCCCACCCTGTTGCCGATATTCCGAAAAGCGTCATTGCGGGCCTTTGTGACCAGAACCTTGTGGGTAACATCCAGCGGCAAGACAACGATTGGAATGCCAGATTTAAACACAATATCAGCGGCTTCCGGATCAACGTAAATGTTGAATTCAGCGGCAGGTGTTACATTTCCAACCTCGAAATACGCCCCGCCCATCAAAACAATTTCCTGCACCCGTTCAACAATATCCGGCGCCTTTTCAAAGGCCGTGCCGATATTTGTTAACGGGCCCAAAGGACATAGGGTGACGGTGCCTGCTGGCTGGCGGCGCAAAGTGTCGATAATATAATCAACCGCGTGACCATCCGTCAGCTGCATTTCAGGATCCGGCAGCTTTGGCCCATCCAGACCGGTTTTGCCGTGCACATGTTCGGCCGTGACCAGCGTATGGGCCAGCGGACGATCACAGCCGGCATAAACCGCAATATCGGTACGCTGCGCCAACTCGCAGATAATACGCGCATTTTTATGGGTCAGGGGCAGCGGCACGTTACCGGCAACAGCCGTTATGCCCAGAATGTCAATCTCGTCGGGGCTGGCCATCGCCAGCAGGATTGCCACGGCGTCATCTTGGCCCGGGTCGGTGTCGATAATGATTTTGCGCGGGGGGTTGACCATCATGCTTGCTCCTGTCTGGAGCGGCCAACATGACGTCCTGATCCGGCGCTGTCCAGCAAAAGAAAAGCCCCGCCGAAAATTAATCCGACGGGGCAAATGTTATCTATCGTCTAAAGCTTAGCCGTCGAAGTTAACTTCTTCAACGATTTTCAGAGCGATTGGGCGCAGTTTGGCCAGATCCATCAGGTTAACTGAATCCGGTGTGAATGTGCCCCAGCTTTGAACCAGCTCGGATGGCTTG
>DOHJ01000114.1:0-1805 GCA_003535335.1 Paracoccaceae bacterium
AAACAGGTATAGTAGGCTGTTTTTGCAGCCTATTGCACCTTTGCATATATCAATTATAAAAAATTCCCGCGTCTATAATTTGCGTTTTCGGGTAATATTTCATACTGGAAACACGTAATCCATATCCTAAAGGTAAAAACAAACCTGTGCCAATTCTCGGCCCTTCGGTTAGTAGACAATCCACAAAAAACCCCAGTTTTGTTCTCTTTTCTGCCACATTTTCAATGCATCAAGGGTCAAGCACTCAATAATTGCCAATATCGGCTTTGAGTGGCGATTAACGAAAGGGTACGTTATGCGACTAGTTTTTGGCCTTGTTCTTATTTTGGGTCTCGCTTTGGCTGGCTTTGCAGTCTACATGGCAAAAGGATATTTTAGCACTTATCAGGCTGAGGCAAAACGTCTTCAGGCGATTGCCAATAACATTGTTGATACCGTGGACGTTTATGTCGTCAAAGAAAAAGTTTCGTACGGTACTAAACTGGAACAATCTAGTGTACGTTTGGTAAAATGGCCGGTAAAATCACTGCCAGAAGGCATATTTATCAAACCGGGCACCAAGCCCAAAGGTAAAAAATACAAAGACCAGATTGCCACCGATGCCCTGTTTCCCGAAAATAGTGACAAACTGCGGTCGGTTTTGCGCACAATGGAAATTGGCGAACCCGTTCTGGTTACAAAAGTAACCGAGCCTGGCATGGCAGCCGGCATCAGTTCACGGCTTACACCGGGCATGCGCGCCTTTGCGATCAAGGTTGATGCAACCAGCGGTGTTTCCGGCTTCTTGCGCCCGGGCCATCACGTTGATGTTTATTGGACAGGCACGCCGCCAAGCGAAAATGAACAACGCAATAGCCGAGGTAAAATTACCAAACTGATCCAGAGCAACATGCGTTTGGTTGCGATCGATCAATCCGCCAATGATGATATCAGTGGCGCAAATATTGCCCGCACTGTTACGGTCGAAGCAACCCCGCAACAGGTCGCCGCACTTGCACAAGCACAAGGCTCTGGCCGCATGTCTCTTTCACTGGTTGGTGTGGGTGACGAATCCAGGTCACAAGGAATTAAGGTAAGCCAACTTGATTTGCTGGGCATAGAAGCCTCGGAAAAAGTCGTGATCGAGAAAGAACGCGAATGTACGATCAGAACCCGTAAAGGCGGCGAAATGGTCGAAATAGCCATTCCTTGCACGAATTAAAGCAGTTCAAAGCAAGAAGAAAAAAGGGCGGCCCTTACAGGCGGCCCTTTTTTATTTGTTTGATTGCCTGATGTTTATTCAACCCATTCCCACGGGCGGGTGAATTCCCCCAGCAGATGCGCGACAGCCTCTTCATCAACATCGCCGGTTTTGCTGATCTGCGCCACAAGCCCGCGTTTTTTGCTGTCGACAACGCGTGCAACTTCAGCCGAGTGGCCTGCTTGGATCAAGGCTTCATTATAAATACGGCTGATCGCCATTTTTCGCAATTCAGGTTTAAACACTTTGCCCACTGCGGTTTTAGGCAGCTCATCTATTATTTCCAAGTACTTGGGCCGCGCCGCGCGTTCATGCACGTGCTTTTGCGCATGTGCCAACAAATCTTTTGTGCTGGCATCTGCCCCATCAACCAATTCGACATAAACGCAAGGTAGTTCACCTGCAAAACTATCCGGCTGACCAATCGCGCCGGCAAATGCAACGGCCGGATGCCCCGCCAGCGCCTCTTCTATCTCGGCCGGATCAATATTATGACCGCCACGAATAATCAGGTCTTTGGCCCGACCCGTAATCCACAAATAACCATCCGCATCAAGACGCCCCA